>CALUMM010000168.1 GCA_944321755.1 uncultured Alistipes sp. | reverse complement strand
GACTCGATCCGGAGCCACTTCCCGAACATCTACGAAAAGTGCCGCTCGATCGGCATCGACATCACGAAGGACTGGATTCCGGTCACCCCGGCGGCGCACTACTGCTGTGGCGGCGTGCGGGTCGACACCAACGGACAGACCTCGATCAAACACCTCTACGCCCTGGGCGAAACCTCCTGCACGGGACTGCACGGCGCAAACCGCCTGGCCTCGAATTCGCTGATCGAGGCGGTGGTCTATGGCGACCAGGCGGCCCGCCACACCGCCTCTCTGATCGACAAGGTGGATTTCCAGGAGGGAATCCCCGACTGGGACTTCGACGGCACGCAGCACACCGAGGAGATGCTCATGCTCATCCAGTCGAAACGCGAGGTGCAGCAGATCATGACGAACTACGTGGGCATCGTGCGCTCGAACCTCTCGCTCAAACGCGCCATGCGGCGGCTGTCGATCCTCTTCGAGGAGACCGAGGAGCTCTACGGCAAGACCAAGCCCAACCGGGAATTGTGCGAACTGCGCAACATGATCGCCGTGGCCTACCTGATCATCAAGCAGGGGCGCGAGATCAAGGAGTCGGTGGGCTGCCACTACAACATGGATTACCCGAAAGCATAGTACATGACCTTACAGGAAGAGATCACCCGGCGGCGGACCTTTGCGGTCATCGCCCACCCCGATGCGGGAAAAACCACACTGACGGAGAAACTGCTGCTGTTCGGCGGCGCCATCCACGTGGCGGGAGCCGTCAAGAGCAATAAAATCAAGAAGGGCGCGACGTCGGACTTCATGGAGATCGAACGCCAGCGCGGCATCTCGGTGGCCACCTCCGTCATGGGCTTCGAGTACGAGGGTCGCAAGATCAATATCCTCGACACGCCGGGCCACGAGGACTTCGCCGAAGACACCTACCGCACGCTGACGGCCGTGGATTCGGTCATCATCGTGATCGACGGCGCCAAGGGCGTCGAGTCGCAGACGCGCAAGCTGATGGATGTCTGCCGGATGCGCAACACGCCCGTGATCGTCTTCATCAACAAGCTGGACCGCCCCTCGAAGGAGCCCTTCGACCTGCTGGACGAGGTGGAGAAGGAGTTGCATATCCGGGTTCGGCCGCTGACCTTCCCGATCTCGAACGGCCCCACGTTCAAGGGGGTCTACAACCTCTACGAGAAGCGGCTTTCGCTCTTTACGTCGGACGAGAAGCTCACGGCCGACGCCTCGACGGTCGAAATCACGGACCTTGCGTCGGAGGTGGTCGACGAACATGTCGGAACGAAGTTCGCCGACCAGCTGCGGCAGGATGTCGAACTGGTCGAGGGGGTTTACGACACGTTCGACCGCGACGCCTATCTGCGGGGCGAGCTGGCTCCGGTCTTCTTCGGATCGGCCGTGAACAACTTCGGCGTGCGCGAGCTGCTGGAGTGCTTCATCCGCATCGCCCCGTCGCCGCGTCCCTCGACGACCGAAACCCGCAACGTGGAGCCCGCGGAGCCCAAAATGACGGGCTTTGTCTTCAAGATCCATGCGAACATGGACCCGAACCACCGCGACCGCATCGCGTTTCTGAAGATCTGTTCGGGGATTTTCGAACGCAACAGGAACTATCTCCACGTGCGGAGCGGCAAGCAGATGAAGTTCTCCTCGCCGACGGCCTTCATGGCCGAGAAGAAGTCGGTGATCGACTTCGCCTACCCGGGCGACATCGTGGGTCTGCACGACACGGGCAACTTCAAGATCGGCGATACGTTCACCGAGGGTGAGAAGTTGAAATTCACCGGCATTCCCTCCTTCGCCCCGGAGCAGTTCCGCTATATCGAAAATGCCGACCCGCTGAAGTTCAAGCAGCTGGCCAAAGGAATCGACCAGTTGATGGACGAGGGCGTGGCGCAGCTCTTTACCTCATCGCTCAACGGCCGCAAGATCATCGGCACGGTGGGAGCGCTGCAGTTCGAGGTGATCCAGTACCGGCTGGAGCACGAGTACAATGCGGCGTGCCGCTGGGAGCCGATTTCGATCTACAAGGCGTGCTGGATCGAGAGCGACAACGCGGCCCAGTTGGCGGACTTCAAACGCCGCAAGCACACCAACATGGCTGTCGACAAACACGGCCGCGACGTCTTCCTCGCGGATACGAGTTATGCCTTGGCCTTGGCCCAGGAGAATTTCAAGGATATCCGCTTCCACTTCACCTCGGAATTTTAACTAAAAATATAAGCAGGCATTTTGCGTTCCGAACGACTTTACAGTCGGATCGGAACGCATTTTTTTTGGATGGAGGGGGGGGGGTATGGGAAGGGAAAATCCGGCAAACGTTTTTTTTGGGGGGGGTCGGCAAACGGGGAGTACCAGGCTCCCTGGGTAGAGACTTCCGGCAGCTCTTCTCCGAAACCATATCCGGGAGTTTACAGCCATTCCAGCTATCCGGGCAACAATTCCGTCCACCTCTGTCATCGGAGGAAGGAGGACAAAAAACATCCATTTTCCCCGGAAATTTCATGATCCGCCGCCTGTTACTCCATAAATCGAGCTACTTCTCAAGCGATTAGAAAGGTTTTTAGGGCAGTACGGTTTCTTTGCAAGAAACCGTA
>CALUMM010000167.1 GCA_944321755.1 uncultured Alistipes sp. | reverse complement strand
GATGTCCACGAACCGGACCGTGGCCGGTGTGTACAACTTGTAGTTCAATTCCCGGATGCGGTTGTTGACGAAGGCCGCCAGAAACGGGTATTTCCCGGGTGTCAGGCGTGCGGCGACCTCGCGCAGGGGGGTTCCCATCGGGACGGCCAGCGGGCCGCCGAGGTTTTCGCAGAGGATCTGGATGGAGTCGCTCATCGCAAATTTTTTTGGTTGGTTGCTCCCAAAGATAGGAATAATTTGTACTTTTGGCAACCATAGCTCCGAATAGGAAAACAAAACCGACCGATATGAGAAATCTGTTCAACTGGCTCCTGATAGCCGGGATGGCTGCGGCTGCGGCCTGCACACCCCGGGAGACGACCCTTGTGCTGTTGTCGACCAACGACATGCACGCCCGGATTCAACAATTCCCCCGCCTGGCGGCGGCTGTGGCGGCCTGCCGCGATACGGTGCAGCGGGTCGTGCTCGTCGATGCCGGCGACCGCTGGACCGGAAATGCCTATGTCGACAAGGCTCCGACGCCCGGCATGCCGGTCATCGCCCTGATGAACCGCCTCGGCTACGACGTGGCGACGCTCGGAAACCACGAATTCGACTTCGGACAGGCGTTTCTCGGACGGCTGATCGACAGCATGGCCTTCGAGGTCGTCTGTGCCAACCTGCGCAGTGACACCTGCACCTTCCCGCAGCTGCCCCCGTATGTCGTCGTCGAGCGGCAGGGACTCCGCATCGGGTTCGTCGGGGTGGTGACCAACTACGAGGGGCCGGGACATCCGGCCGGCAATGCCGCCAACTTCGAGGGACTCGAATTCCCCGATCCGCAGCAGATGGCCCGCCGGTATGCCGAAGAGCTGCGTCCGAAGGTCGACGTGCTGGTGCTTGTCTCGCACATGGGCGACGACCGCGATGCGGAACTGCTCGCCTCGGAGACCCGTTACGATGTGGTCATCGGCGGCCATACCCACGAACTGCGCGATACGCTGGTGGGCGGTACGCTGCTGACACAGTCCGGGAAAAACCTCGCCAACGTCGGCGTCACGACGATCCGTCTGCGGGGGAAACGGGTCGAGCATGTCGATTACCGGGTCGTATCGCTCGAGACCTGTGATCCCGATCCGGATTTCCAGGCGGAGGTGGATCGTTACTATGCCGATCCGGAACTGAACCGTCCGGTCGGGGCCTTCTCCGCAACGGCCGATGCGTGGGGCGTCGCCAACTGGATGGCCGGAGCGGTGGCCGACGAGGCGGATGCCGAGGTGGGATTCTATCACGTCGGCGGCGTGCGTCTCGATTCGATCCCGGCCGGCGGCATGAGTACCGCACGGATCTACGACCTCGAACCCTTCGGAACCGAAATCGCCGTCATGCGCATGACCCCCGCCGACATGCGCCGCATGATCCTTGCGAAGTACAACGACACCGAAAACCGCAAGGAGGCCCATCGCATCGACCTCGTCTCGACGACCCCTTACGAGATCCTCACCGACGCCCGGGACAGTGCCCTCGACGTGCGCTTCCCGAAATTGCGCGAGGGACGCAGCTACCGGGTGGCCATCAGCGACTACGTCTTCAAGAACTACCGCGATGTGCACTATGCCGAGGGTGAGATCACCGGAGTGAAGGTGGCCGACGTGCTGCTCGAAGAGCTGGAGGAGAAGTCGCCTCTCGGTCCCGACAACCGGCCGCGGCAGCGCATCGTCCGGCAACGCTGACCGGATTCGGACCCACGGGTGAAATAACCGGCTGATTTTTTGCAGATTCGCCGAAAAAACGTACCTTTGTAGCCCCATCCTGCGCGCACAGGCGTGGAGGATCGGGGCTAAAAACTTTATTATAAACCATTTAACGAGCGATTGTATCGCAAAATTTCCACACATGGAAGAACTGAAAAACGGAGTTGCCAACGAGAATTTCGACTGGAACGCCTTTGAAAACGACCTGGCCGTCTACGATCAGGACAAGGCCGCGATCACCGAAGCCTATGACAAGACGCTTTCGAACGTCAATGTCGGCGAAGTGGTCGAGGGTACCGTAACCGCCATCACCAAGCGCGAAGTGCTGGTGAACATCGGCTACAAGAGCGAGGGCGTGATCCCCGTCTCGGAATTCCGCTACAACCCCGATCTGAAGGTGGGCGACCAGATCGAAGTCTACGTCGAATCGGCCGAGGACAAGAACGGTCAGCTGGCCCTCTCGCACAAGAAGGCTCGTCAGCTCAAGTCGTGGGACCGCGTCAACGAGGCCCTCGAGAAGGACGAGATCATCAAGGGTTACATCAAGTGCCGTACGAAGGGCGGTATGATCGTCGACGTGTTCGGCATCGAGGCCTTCCTCCCCGGCTCGCAGATCGACGTGAAGCCCATCCGCGACTACGACGTATATGTCGACAAGACCATGGAGTTCAAGGTCGTCAAGATCAACCAGGAGTTCCGCAACGTCGTCGTTTCGCACAAGGCCCTCATCGAGGCCGAACTCGAGGCTCAGAAACAGGTCATCATGTCCAAGCTCGAAAAGGGACAGATCCTCGAGGGTACCGTCAAGAACATCACCTCCTACGGCGTATTCGTCGACCTGGGCGGCGTAGACGGTCTGATCCACATTACGGACCTCTCCTGGGGCCGTGTAAACCACCCCGAAGAGATCGTGTCGCTGGATCAGAAGATCAACGTCGTGATCCTCGACTTCGACGAGGCCAAGAAGCGTATCGCCCTGGGTCTCAAGCAGCTCACCCCGCATCCGTGGGAGGCTCT
>CALUMM010000166.1 GCA_944321755.1 uncultured Alistipes sp. | reverse complement strand
CACCCGCAGGTGATCGAGATCTGGAACCTGGTGTTCATGCAGTTCAACCGCAAGGCCAACGGCTCGTTGGAGGAGCTCCCGGCGCGCAACGTCGATACGGGCATGGGCTTCGAACGCCTCTGCATGATCCTGCAGGGCAAGAAATCGAACTACGATACGGATGTCTTCCAGCCGACGATCTCGCGCATCGCCTCGATGGCGGGCAAGCGTTACGGCGAGGATGAGAAGTCGGATGTGGCCATGCGCGTGATTGCCGACCACCTGCGTGCCATCGCCTTCTCGATTGCCGACGGACAGCTTCCGTCGAACGTCAAGGCGGGCTACGTCATCCGCCGCATCCTGCGCCGTGCGGTTCGCTACGGCTACACCTACCTCGGTTTCACGGAGCCGACGCTCTGCCGCCTGGTTCCGGGGCTCGTGGAGCAGATGGGGGGCCAGTTCCCGGAGCTGAAGGCGCAGCAGACCCTGATCGAGAAGGTGATCGAGGAGGAGGAGGCATCGTTCCTGCGGACGCTGGCTACGGGCATCAACCTGCTGGACGGCGTGATCGCCCGCACGAAGAAGGAGGGCGGCAGCCGCATTTCGGGTAAGGACGCCTTCGAGTTGTACGATACGTTCGGCTTCCCGATCGACCTGACGGAGCTGATCGCCCGCGAACAGGGCGTGGAGGTGGACCTTGCGGCCTTCGAGAAGGAGCTGCAGGCCCAGAAGGAGCGCTCGCGCAACGCCGCAGCCGTCGATACGGACGACTGGGTGGAGCTCTTCCCGATCAAGGAGAGCGTTTTCACGGGCTACGACACGCTCACCGAACAGGTGCGGATTGCCCGCTACCGGCGTGTGACGTCGAAGGGCAAGACCTCGTACCAGCTGGTCTTCGACCGCACGCCGTTCTACGGCAACTCGGGCGGTCAGATCGGTGACATCGGCTTTATCGAGAGCGCCAACGAGCGGATTCCGGTCGTTGCCACCGAAAAGGAGAACGGCCTGATCATCCATATCGTGAACCGGCTGCCGGAGAACCCCGCTGCGGAATTTACCGCAAAGGTCGATCCGGAGAAGCGGCAGAGCGCCGCAAACAACCACACGGCAACGCACCTCATGCACGAGGCCCTGCGCAAGGTGCTGGGTTCGCACGTCGAGCAGAAGGGCTCGCTTGTCACGCCGGAGATGCTTCGCTTCGACTTTTCGCACTTCCAGAAGGTGACTCCGGAGCAGTTGCGCGAGGTGGAGATGCTGGTCAACCGGGCCGTGCGTGCCGACTATCCGCTCGTCGAAAACCGCGAGGCGACGAAGGAGGAGGCCGCTGCCGCCGGGGCGATGATGCTCTTCGGCGAGAAGTACGGCGACCGGGTGCGTATGGTTCGCTTCGGAACGTCGGTGGAGCTGTGCGGCGGAACGCACACGCGGGCTACGGGTACGATCGGACTCTTCAAGATCCTCTCGGAGAGCGCCATTTCGGCCGGTGTGCGGCGTATCGAGGCCGTCACGGGCGAGCAGGCCGAGAAGATGCTCTACGCGGCGGAGGATACGATGCGCAACCTGTCCGAATACCTGAACAATCCGCAGGTGGTGCAGGCCGTGAAGAAGATGTTGGAGAGTAACGAGCAGCTTTCGAAGGAGGTTGAGACGATGCGCCGCGAACAGGTGGCGCAGTGGGCGGACAAGATCGCCTCGTCGACGCCCGAACGGAACGGCATGCAGCTCTTCGCCACGCAGTCGGACCGTCGTCCGGACTTTGTGAAGGACCTGGCCTACAATTTGCGGCAGCGGATGCCGCGGCTGGTGCTGGTTGTGGGTTCGCTTTGCGAGGGCAAACCGACGCTGACGGTGATGCTGGGCGACGAGATCACGGCACAGGGCGTGAATGCCGGGTCGGTGGTCCGTGAGGCTGCAAAACTGATGCAGGGCGGCGGAGGCGGCCAGAACTTCTTCGCCACGGCCGGCGGCAAGAATGCCGAGGGTCTGCAGGCCGCCATCGACAAGGCCGTGGAACTGATCGCGGCACAAGTGAAATAAACGTTAAAACGAGAGAGATATGAGCAACAAGGTATTATTGATGATCCTCGACGGCTGGGGCAACGGCCACCACGACAAGGCGGACGTCATTTCGACGGTGCACCCGGCCTATATCTCGGCGATGACCGAAAAATACCCCCACGCCGAACTGCGGACCGACGGTGAGAACGTCGGACTTCCGGACGGGCAGATGGGCAACTCGGAGGTGGGACACCTCAATATCGGTGCGGGTCGTGTGGTTTATCAGGACCTGGTGAAGATCAACCGGGCGTGCCGTGACAACTCGATTCTGAAGAATCCCGAGATTGTCAAGGCATTCGAATATGCGAAGGCGCAGGGCGTCGGCGTACACTTCATGGGTCTGACGTCGGACGGCGGCGTACACTCGTCGTTCGAGCACCTCTTCAAGCTGTGCGACATCGCCAGGGAGTACGGCGTTTCGGAGCGCACCTACGTGCACTGCTTCATGGATGGCCGCGATACCGACCCGCACAGCGGCAAGGGCTTCATCGCACAGCTGGAGGAACACCTCTCGAAGACGGGAGGCAAGATCGCCACGGTGATCGGCCGTTACTATGCGATGGACCGCGACAAGCGCTGGGAGCGTGTGAAGGTGGCCTACGACGCCCTGGTGGAGGGCATTGGCGAGCACGATACGGATATGGTTGCCGCCGTGCAGAAGTCGTACGATGCCGACGTGACGGACGAATTCATCAAGCCGATCGTCCATGTCGACGGGGCCGGGAAGCCGATGGGCCTGATCCGGGAGAATGACCT
>CALUMM010000165.1 GCA_944321755.1 uncultured Alistipes sp. | reverse complement strand
GGAGCGGTGATTTGCTTCCGATCCTTTCGGGCATACCTTCGCCCCTAAATCCGGCTTCTTAAGCCGGTCGGTTTTTGTGGGGCTTTTTGACGATGCAAAAAGCCCCTTTAAGAAAGGGGTTATGCGTCGATTACGCCCGAGCCGACCAGCTCGTCGCCGTCATACCAGGCGGCAAACTGCCCCGGAGTGATGCCGCGCTGGGGCTCGTCGAAGAGCATATAAGCCCCGGACTCGCGGATGAACAACCGCGCACCCTGCAACGGCTGCCGATAACGGATGCGGACCGCGAACCGCGCGCTTTCGCCGACCCGTAACTCCCGAGCGGGATCCACCCAGTGAATGTCCCCCGGCAACATCCGCAACGCCGGGCGCCACAGACCCGGATGGGCGTCGCCCTCACCTACATAGATGACGTTCTGCACGGTGTCCGTGGCGAGGATAAACAACGACTCCTTGCGGCCTCCGATTCCGAGGCCCTTCCGCTGACCGATGGTGTAGTAGTGGGCTCCGTTGTGCTCGCCGATCTTCTTTCCGTCGCGCACGGTGTAGTGCCACGGTTCGGCCAGCCGGGCCAACTGCTCGTCGGAGGGCATCTCGTTGGGTCCCGGAATCTCCGGCCGCACGTATTTCGGCCACGAGGGGAGTATTTCGTGGATATTGCCGCGCCTGGCGGCGAGTTTCTGCTGGAGGAAGGTCGGCAAATCGACCTTGCCCACGAAACAAATGCCCTGTGAATCCTTTCGTTTGGCGGTTGCCAACCCCTGCTCGGCGGCGATGCGGCGCACTTCGGGCTTCAGCAGCCCGCCCACGGGAAACAGCGCCCGGCTCAACTGCTCCTGGGAGAGCTGACAGAGGAAATAGCTCTGATCCTTGTTGGGGTCGCTGCCTGCGAGGAGTTTGTAGATGACGCGGCCGTCGGGGAGGGTCTCTTCGACCTTGCGGCAGTAGTGGCCCGTTGCGACGTAATCGGCGCCGAGTTTGAGGGCTTCGCGCAGGAAGACGTCGAATTTGATTTCGCGGTTGCACAGCACGTCGGGATTGGGCGTGCGGCCGCGTTCGTACTCGGCGAACATGTAATCGACGACGCGGGTGCGGTATTCGGCCGAGAGGTCGACGACATGCAGCGGAATATCGAGTTTGCGGGCGACGAGTTCGGCGAAGACGCGGTCGTCGTGCCACGGGCAGTCGCCTTCGAGCGTACCGGTTGTGTCGTGCCAGTTGATCATGAAGAGGCCGATGACCTCATGCCCCTGCTCCTTGAGGAGCCAGGCGGCGACCGACGAATCGACGCCGCCCGAAAGACCGATTACTACGCGAGCCATGCTATTCGAGCGTTAAGAGACCCTGGGGCAGGACGAGATGGATCGTGCGGCCCTCGAAATCGATGTGTGCGATGAACTCCTCGACGGCGGGGACCAAGACGCGGCGGCTGTCGATCTCCAGTTCGAAGAGCGGGTTTGCGTCGCTGTCGTAGTAGTCTGCGAGGGTTCCGGCGTGTTTTTGGCCGGTTCCGGCCTCTTCGGCCACCACGGCGAATCCGATAAGGTCTTCGAGGTAGAATTCGTCATCGTCCTCATTGTCGGGCTCCTCGATACGGAATTCGAGCCCCAGTAGCTCCTCGGCGCGGCGTTCGGTATCGAAATCGGCGAAAGTAGCGGTCGCACCCGAGATGCCGCGGCGTTCGAATCGGTCGCACCAGAGCGGGACCTCCAAGCCGTCGATGGTGACCATGAGCGGGGTGGTGGCGGGGTCGAAATCGTCGGGGAACGCGGGGTAGAGCGAGATCATGACGCCCCCGTCGGTTCCGAAGAGTTTGTTGATACGTCCAGCGGATAGAGCCATTTGCGAAAGGGTTTGCGGCAAAAGTACAAAAAAAACAGGAAATCTCCCTTCGGGCGATCTCCTGTTTTATCGGGATTGAAAAATCTGCTTATTCAGCGGCGGGGAATTTCTTGCCCCTTCCTTGTTCAGCGGCGGGAGCCTCTTGCCCCTTTCCTCTGTTCAGCGGCGGGAACTTCTTGCCCCCCCCCTTGCCGAACTTACTCAGCGGCGGGAGCTTCGGGAGCGGCCTCCTCGGCGTTTGCAGCCTCGGCAGCGGCAGCTTCGGCGGCCTCACGGGCAGCAGCTTCGGCAGCAGCCTTCTTCTCGGCGATAGCTGCGGCGCGCTCCTCCTTGATCTTGGTTTCGGCAGCCAGACGGGCTTTTTCGGCCGACTTGGCGTCGGAAGCGATCTTGTTGGTCTTGGCCTCGATCTTTCCGGTCTTGGCCTCCATCCACTTGTTGAAGCGGGCCTCGGCCTCGGTTTCGGAGAATGCACCTTTAGCCACGCCACCCAGGAGGTGCTTCTTGTAGAGAACACCCTTGTAGGAGAGGATAGCCCGACAGGTATCCGTAGGTTGTGCGCCTTTGAGTAACCAATCCAGAGCTTTCTCGAAGTTCAGATCGATCGTAGCAGGATTCGTGTTGGGGTTGTAGGTACCCAACTTTTCGATGAATTTACCATCACGTGGCGCTCTGCTATCTGCGGCAACGATGTGATAGAAGGCGTAACCCTTCTTACCGTGACGTGCCAGACGAATTTTAACAGCCATTTGCTATAAAATTTTGTTAATAAAGTAAAAACGCTCACCCGTTCGGGCTTTTAAGCGTGCAAATGTAGGGAAAAAAAACGGCCTGGCCAAAAAAAAGGAGAAAAAAGCCGGGCGGAAGTCGAAAAAAGTGATCCCGGCGCGGCTCGAACGCGCGACCGGCAGATTAGAAATCTGCTGCTCTATCCAACTGAGCTACGGGACCGTTT
>CALUMM010000164.1 GCA_944321755.1 uncultured Alistipes sp. | reverse complement strand
GAGCAGGGCAAGAAGAACCATACGTTCTTCTCGTCGCTCGAAACCCACGGCACCTACGACCTGCAGGTCGAGCAGTCGGCCAATCTGACCTCCTCGTGCGAGGGCGTGCGGCTCCTGGCCGATACGCCGGAGTACACGGTGGCCGTGGCCGAATACAAGGGCGGGCACCGTGTGACGCTCTGCGTAGCCAACGCTTCGGCCGATGCGACGGCCCGCCACCGTGTCGAGACCCCCGAAGGGCGCTTCGAGTGGACCGGGCCCTATGATGTGAAGATGAATTGACAAACCTATAAAAATCAGCAAAGATGAAAACACGCAGTGAAACCTATCAGCTCGAAAGCGAGCTGCAGTGGGAGACCCCGGGTCCCGGCATTCAACGTCAGATCATGGGTTACGACGGTCAGTTGATGATCGTGAAGGTGAAATTCGAAAAGGGTGCCGTGGGCACAATGCACGCCCACTACCACAGTCAGGCGACCTATGTGGCCAGCGGGAAGTTCGAACTCACGATCGGCGACGAGAAGAAGATCCTCGGCGCGGGCGACGGCTACTATGTGGCTCCGGACGAGATCCACGGGTGCGTCTGCCTCGAACCGGGTATTCTGATCGACACCTTCTCGCCCCACCGGGAGGATTTTCTGAAAAAGTAACCGTAAAACTGCTGCCTGAATGAAAATCAAAGGATTGCGATGGATCGTCCTGGCGTTGATCGCCATCGTGACGATCATCAACTACCTCGACCGCGGGACACTCAACTACATGTGGGTGGCCAACACGAAGGTGGTCTGCGCAGCGGGCGACTATGCCTATGATGCTGCAGCCGACACCTATGCGGTGGAGTCCGAGGGCAAGGCCCTGACGCTCGCGGGCGACGAGGTGACGAAACTCCCCGACGGCGCCATCGAGTATGTGAAATACGGCGGTATCGCCAAGGAGTTGGGGCTGATCGATCCGTCGGCTCCGGCCGAGGAGCAGCAGCGCCAGGCCAAGAGCCTGCTGGCCGTCATCACGATGTTCTTCATGGTGGCCTACGGCGTGAGCCAGCTCGTCTCGGGCAAGGTCTACGACCGGATCGGCACGCGCCGCGGCTTTACGCTCTCGGCCCTGCTCTGGGGCGGTGCCGATGCCCTGGCCTCGCTGGCTTCGGGACTCAAGTCGCTGACCTTCTTCCGGGTGATGCTCGGACTGGGCGAGGCGGGACCGTGGCCCGGAACGACCAAATCCAACGCCGAGTGGTTCCCGCAGAAGGAGCGCGCCTTTGCGCAAGGCATTTTCGGAGCCGCCGCATCGGTGGGTTCGATCATCGCTCCGGTGCTGATTCCGGTTCTCTTCCTGGCCTTCGGCTGGCGGGTGACCTTCGTGATCGTGGGTTCGCTGGGCATCATCTGGGTGATTCCCTGGCTCATCATCAACAAGAAGGGCCCCAAGGAGCATCCGTGGATTACCGACAGGGAGCGCGAGTACATCCTGACGGGCCAGCCCGAATGCCGCGTATCGTGCGATACGGCCAAGTCGTGGGGCAAGCTGCTCAGTGAGCGCAAGAACTACGCCGTGATTCTGGGCCGCTTCTTCCTCGACCCGATCTGGTGGATGTTCGTGACGTGGCTGCCGATCTATCTGATCGAGGTCTTCAACCTGGACATCAAGCAGATCGCCATGTCGGCCTGGGTGCCCTACGTGGGTGCCGCCATCGGCTCGGTGGCCGGAGGCTGGTTCTCGGGACTCTTGATCAATCGCGGAAAAACGGTTAACTTTGCACGTAAGGCTGCGATGATCGTCGGATCGTGCTTCATCATCCCGGGCATGGTGCTGGCCGCTACGGCTTCATCGGCGACGATGGCCGTCATCATGATGGCCTTCATCCTGGGCGGTTATCAGTTCGTGATGACCAACATCCAGACCCTCGCCAGCGACCTCCAGACCGGTAAGGCCGTGGGTTCGCTCGCCGGACTGGGCGGCGCTTCGGCCGTGCTGGGCACCATCATCTCGATCCTCTGCATCCCCTACCTGACGCAGAGCGGCGACTGGACGGCGTTCTTCATCCTCGGAGCGGCCCTGGTTCCGGCGTGCCTGCTGTGCGTCTTCCTCTTCGGCGGACGGATCGAGCAGTTGTCGAAGTGATGCGAATTCCGGTCGGATACCTCCCTGCGGAAGGCCCGGCCGGAGTATTCCAAAGAAAAAACGTTATACACGAAAACCTTTTTAAATTAAAAAAAGAGATGAGACTGACTGGAAAAGTTGCCGTCGTAACGGGCGGTGCGCGCGACCTGGGTCGTGCAATTTCGGTGAAACTGGCCGGTGAGGGCGCCAAGGTGTGCCTGAACTATTTCGACAATCCGGACGATGCCCAGAAGACCCTGGAGATGATCAAGGCCGAGGGTGGCGAGGCGATTGCCGTACAGGGAGACATGACGAAGGCCGCCGACGTGAAGAACCTCTTCGCCAAGGCCGGCGAGGCTTTCGGCGGCAAGGTGGACATCCTGGTGAACGTCGTGGGCGGCATCGTGGGCCGCAAACTCATCACCGAGCAGGACGAGGCCTGGTATGACTTCCTGATGGACGTCAACATGCGTTCGGTATTCCTCTGCACGCGCGAGGTGGTTCCGATGATGCCCCGCGGCGGTTCGATCATCAACTTCTCGTCGCAGGCTGCCCGCGACGGCGGCGGCCCGGGCGCTTCGGTTTACGCCACGGCGAAGGCTGCCGTGATGTGCCACACGCGCGCCATGGCCAAGGAGCTCGGCCCGCAGGGGATCCGCGTCAACGCTCTGGCTCCGGGTATGATCAACACGTCGTTCCACGACCGCTTCACGAAGCCCGAGGCGCGTGAGAACCTCCACCACACGGCTCCGCTGCGCCGCGAGGGCGAGGCTTCGGAGGT
>CALUMM010000163.1 GCA_944321755.1 uncultured Alistipes sp. | reverse complement strand
CCCAGCGACTCCACGCCGCGGATCTTCGAGCGCTTGATCTTGAACTCCTCGTCGCCGCCGTTGGGGTAGAGCACCGCACCCACCGTGGCGCACAGCACCTTCAGTCCGGCCCGGCAGTTCGGGGCTCCGCAAACGATCCCGAGCGGTTCGCCCGTGCCGACATCCACCTTCGTGACGTGCAGGTGGTCCGAATCCGGGTGGTCCTCACACGTCAGCACCTCGCCGACCACAACCCCCGCAAGGCCGCCCTTCACCGTCTCGATCTTCTCGAAACCCTCGACCTCCAGGCCGATGTCCGTAAGCACCTCGGCAATCTTCTCGGCCGAAAGGTCCGTCGCCAGGTAGCGTTTGAGCCAGTTGTACGAAATATTCATATCGTCGAATTTTGATTTTGCAGATTATCATGCAAAAATAGTAATTTTTCCCGAAACTGCACCCGTTTTGCGACGCGATTTCATCCCCGGATTCCCCTTTATATTAGGTATCGAAAATAATTCGTAAAAAATTTGCTTTTCTCATTCCGGCGTTTTATATTTGCAGAAACCAAACCGAGAAATGGTACGCAATTTCAACATACAGACCTGGTGGTGGTGGCACTCCTCGACGCTCGTGAACAATGAGTGCGCCCCGTCGCATGTATGGTGAAATCACCGAAGATACACAGGAGCCCGTTGTTTACGAAACGTAAGCAACGGGTTTTTTCTTGCATGAATGCTCAAAATACAAATACGTACAACTCAAATTTACAAACACCATGAACTCGAAAAAATTCTGCCTCGCCGAGAACCAGATGCCCACCCAATGGTACAACATCGTGGCCGACATGCCCACGAAACCCCTCCCGCCGCTCCATCCCGCAACCAAAAAACCCGTCACCAAGGAGCAGATGTCGGCCATCTTCGCCGAAGAGCTCATCGACCAGGAGATGTCCACCGAACGCTTCATCGACATCCCCGAAGAGGTGCAGGAGATCTACAAGATCTGGAGACCGACCCCGCTGGTGCGCGCCACGGGACTCGAAAAGGCCCTCGATACCCCCGCAAAGATCTACTTCAAGAACGAAAGCGTCTCGCCCGCGGGTTCGCACAAACCCAATACCGCCGTACCGCAGGCCTACTACAACTACAAGCAGGGGATCAAGCACCTGACCACCGAAACCGGTGCCGGGCAGTGGGGCGCCTCGATCGCCTTCGCCTCGAAGCACTTCGGAATCGATCTCCAGGTCTTCATGGTCCGCGTCAGCTACGACCAGAAACCCTATCGCCGCCTGATGATGAACA
This sequence comes from uncultured Alistipes sp., assembly GCA_944321755.1. Taxonomy (GTDB): domain Bacteria; phylum Bacteroidota; class Bacteroidia; order Bacteroidales; family Rikenellaceae; genus Alistipes. The sequence continues at coordinate 1,607 of CALUMM010000163.1, read as the reverse complement.
CCTGGGGCGCCGAATGCGTGGCTTCGCCCTCGACGCTCACCGAATCGGGCCGCGCCGTCCTCGAACGCGATCCCCACTGCTCGGGAAGCCTCGGACTCGCCATTTCGGAGGCCGTCGAGATGGCCCTCCGCCGCCCCGAAGACACGCGCTACTGTCTGGGCAGCGTCCTGAACCACGTGCTGCTGCACCAGACCGTCATCGGGCAGGAGGCCGTCACGCAGATGGAGATGGCCGATGCCGAACCCGATATCGTCATCGGATGCTTCGGCGGCGGCAGCAACTTCGCCGGTATCGGATTCCCGTTCCTGCGCAAGAACTTCGTCGAGGGCAAGAAGATCCGCGTCGTGGCCGTCGAGCCGTCGAGCTGTCCGAAGCTCACCCGCGGGCAATTCCAGTACGATTTCGGGGATGTCGCAGGCTATACGCCGCTGCTCCCGATGTACACCCTCGGACACGAGTTCCAGCCCTCGGACATTCACGCCGGAGGCCTCCGCTACCACGGTGCCGGAGCCATCGTGAGCCAGCTGCTCAAGGACGGGTTGATCGAGGCGCAGTCGGTGCCGCAGGTCGAGACCCTCGCCGCCGGGGTGCTCTTCGCCCAGACCGAAGGGATTATCCCCGCTCCGGAGTCGACCCACGCCATCGCCGCAGCAATCCGTGAGGCACAGAAGGCCAAGGAGGAGGGGACGCCGAAAACCATTCTCTTCAACCTCTCCGGAACGGGCGTCATCGACCTCTACGCCTACGAGCAGTATCTGGCCGGTGCCCTGAAGGACTACACGCCGACCGACGACGAGATCGCCAAAACGGTCAACCGGTTGGAGAAGCTGATCTAAAGTATTGGTTGAAGCAGTGGAAGGGGCGGGCCACCGATGTGGTCCGCTCCTTTTTATAAATTCAAGGCCCGTAAGGCAACCGTTCATCGGTCCTGACGGTCGTATGCGGATTCACGCTGCGGAAACCCCGCAAAGGTTCAGCAGCCCCTAAAACCCCTTTCTTAAAGGGGCTTTTTGCATCGTCAAAAAGCCCCGCAAAAACCGACCGGCTTAAGAAGCCGGATTTGTGGGCGGAGGGATGTCGAAAGGATCGGCAGCAAATCACCGCTCCCGACGGTCGAAGCGCAAAACCGGATCGGAAACACGTCACTCGTCCCATCGCCCTTAAACCCCGGCTCTTAGACGGGCGGATTCACGCTGCGGAAACCTCACAAAGGTTCAGCAGCCCATAAAACCCTCCTCTTAGGAGAGCGCACTCTCGCCGGAAGCGGATCAAGAGTTGGCGACGGGTTGAGTGCCCGGAGCGGGAGGCTGGAAAGGCTTGATCTTCCTGCACCCGCTCAACTCAACCCGTCGCAAACTCCCGCTGAAGGCGACGTGCGGCTGGTTTTGGTGGCACCTTTTGACACCAAAAGGTGCCCCTTTAAGAAAGGGGTTCTATGGGCGAAGGGAGGCCGAAAGGTTCGGAAGCAGATCACCGCTCCCGCCGGGCTAAGCCCGAGAGCCGAGCCACAGGAAGACCATACCCACGAGGATGAAGGCCAGATCGACGGCTTTCGATCGCAGGTTCCGCTCGTGGAACAGCGCCGCACCGCACAGGAACGACACCAC
>CALUMM010000162.1 GCA_944321755.1 uncultured Alistipes sp. | reverse complement strand
GTTTTTTGCGTTTGATGGTAAAATCACTTATTTTTGCAAATCCTAAACCGATAACGGCATGGTCAAGATACTCTGGGTCGACGACGAAGTCGAACTGCTCAAACCCCACGTTCTGTTTCTCCAGCAGAAAGGATACGAGGTGGATACCTGCAACAACGGGTACGACGCCATCGACATGGCCGCGGAAGGCGCCTACGACCTGATCATCCTCGACGAGATGATGCCCGGCATGACGGGGCTCGAAACCCTCCCGCAAATCAAGGAGGTGCGCCCCACGACGCCCGTGATCATGGTCACCAAAAGCGAGGAGGAGAACATCATGGACAAGGCCGTCGGCTCGAAGATCGCCGACTACCTGATCAAACCCGTCAACCCGAATCAGGTGCTCCTCTCCATCAAGAAGAACGTCCACCAGCAGCAGCTCGTCACCGAACAGGCCACGGCTGACTACCGCTCGGAATTCGGACGCATCTCGGCCTCGCTGCAGATGGCCGAGAACTTCTCGGACTGGTGCTCGCTCTACCGCAAGCTCACGGCCTGGGAGATCGAGCTCGGCGAATCCACCGACGAGAGCATCAAGGAGGTGCTCACCTACCAGAAAACGGAGGCCAACCAGGAGTTCTGCAAGTTCGTGCGGCGCAATTACTACAACTGGATCAACCGCCGTGCGGACGACACCCCGGTGATGTCGCACACGCTCATGCGCACGAAGATCTTCCCCGTCGTGGACGAGAACCCGAAGACCACGCTGCTCTTGATCGACAACTTCCGCTACGACCAGTGGCGGGCCATCTCGTCGCTCCTGCGCGGCTACTACGACGTCCAGCAGGACGACTTCTACTGCGCCATCCTGCCCACCGCCACGCAGTACGCCCGCAATGCGGTCTTCGCCGGGCTGATGCCCCTGGCCATCGACAAGCTGATGCCCAACAAGTGGCTCAACGACAACGAGGAGGGCGGCAAAAACCAGTACGAGGAGGAGTTCCTGCGCCGCCTGATGAGCCAGAACGGCAAAAACTGGAAATTCACTTTCGACAAGCTCGTGCGCCCGGAGCAGGGCCGCAAACTCGTGGACAACATCCAGCGCATCTACGACGCCGACTTCTCGGTGATCGTCTACAACTTCCTCGACATCCTCTCCCACGCCCGCACCGAAACGGACATCATCCGCGAACTCACGGAGGACGAGGCGGCCTTCCGTTCGCTGACCCGTTCGTGGTTCGAGCACTCGGACCTCTACACGATCCTGCGTCTGTTGTCCGAGCGCGGGCACACGGTGATCATCACCTCGGACCACGGCACGATCCGCGTGGACAACCCCGTGAAGGTGACCGGCGACCGCGAAACCTCCTCGAACCTCCGCTACAAGACGGGCCGCAACCTCGCCTACAACTCCCGCGAGGTCTACGAGATCCTGCGCCCCGAGGACGTGCAGCTGCCGTCGAGCAACCTCACGTCGAGCTACATCTTCGCCTACAATTCGGACTTCCTGGTCTACAACAACGACGCCAACCGACACATCCGCTATTACCGCAACACGTTCCAGCACGGCGGCATCTCGATGGAGGAGATGATCGTTCCGTACATCGTTCTGAAACCGAAACAGTAAACCATCCATGAAAACCATCCATATCACTTCGCAGGAGGAGCTGCCGCAGGTCGCACGGGCGATCATCGAACTTCTGGGCCGCCGCACCGTAGTGGCCTTCCGCGGCGAGATGGGCGCCGGAAAAACGACGCTCATCCGCGAAATCGCCGCACAGCTGGGCGCCACGGACACCGTGACCAGCCCGACGTTCGCCATCGTCAACCAGTACAAGGGGCAGGGTAACCGCCGCATCTACCACTTCGACTTCTACCGCATCGAGGATCTGCGCGAGGCATTCGACTTCGGGTACGAGGAGTATTTCTATTCGGGAGACCTCTGCCTGGTGGAGTGGCCCGAGCGGATCGAGGCGCTGCTGCCGGAGAACGTCATGACGGTGCGCATCACCGTCGACAGCGACACGGCCCGCACCTTCGAGATCGAGTAACGAAGGCCCACGACCGACCCGCCGGGAGCCGCGGCCCAAGCCAACGCGACCGTCAGAAGGCGCGCCACCGGCCAACTCGACTGTCAGAAGGCGCTGTCCCGGCCGACCCGGCCGGTCCATTCCACCGACCCATCAAAAAAACCAAGAAAAATGCAGGAATACATTTCGAAACAACACCAGATTCTGCGCCCCGCGGAGCAGATCTATGCGGTTATCAGCCGCTTCGACAACCTCACTCCGGCGCTGGCCGACCGGGTCGAGGAGTGGCAGGCCACCGAAGACCGCTGTTCGTTCAAGGCCAAGGGCTTCACCGTCAAGCTCCGCATGGAGGAGCGGGAGGCACCGAAACACGTGAAGATCGTGGGCGACGAGGGCGGCATCCCGATGGATTTCGCCTTCTGGATCCAGCTGCACAAGGTCTCCGACTCGGACACCCGGATGCGCCTCGTGCTGCACATCGAGTTGAACATGATGATGAAGATGATGCTCGGCGGCAAGCTCCAGGGCGCCATCGACCAGATTGCCGAGGGCATTGCCAACGCCATGAACCAGGCCCCGATGTACTGACGGAGGGAGGAACCGCCGGAAAGGGAAAGGGATGGCGGTTCTGTCCGAGGCACGGCAGCGCATCGCGGATATACGCACGAAAAACGGCTTCCGAAAGTTTCGGAGGCCGTTTTTCGTTGCCGAAGGTCTTCGCCCGGGATTCAGATGCGCGGTTTCTGCACCATGCGGATCACCAGCGAGAGCATATAGATCAACATGCCGTAAATGACCGGAATACAGGCCACCCGGAGCCCGCCGGCGAGGAGCGAAAACGAGATGTCGCCGGCCCGCTGTACGAAACCCATGGCCTGCGAAAAGCCGAGCAGCGTATAGACAATGCCGGAGATCAGGGCCAGCAGGCCGATCTCCTGGACCCA
>CALUMM010000161.1 GCA_944321755.1 uncultured Alistipes sp. | reverse complement strand
CTCATGAGAATCGCACCCAATCACATCTCGATCCTTCAATCCGACGAAATCTTCGTATTCGGAAGCAACCTCGCAGGTATGCACGGCGGAGGTGCCGCACGGATGGCCTGCAAACAATTCGGGGCCATTTGGGGTCAAGGCGTCGGTCTCCAGGGTCAAAGCTACGCCATTCCAACCATGCAGGGTGGAATCGAGACGATCAAACCCTATGTGGACCAATTCATCGAATTCGCAAAACAAACCCCCCGGTTCAAATTCCTCGTTACGGAGATCGGATGCGGAATCGCAGGCTTTACCGTCGAGGAGATCGCTCCCCTCTTCTCCGAAGCCCGGACTGTCGAGAACATCTATCTGCCCGAACGCTTCTGGATGGTACTGAACCGCTGAACCGCCATCAATCGGGAATTACTCCCCGACCAAAGCGTGCCGATACCCCTGGATCTTGTTCCACTCCCCGCGTGTGAAGTCGGGGATGGCCACCGGAGCGCTGTTGTGCTCGAGCGACAGGGCCGTCAATGCCCCGATGCACGACCATTCGGCCGCATCGTAGACATCCTGATCCAGCGGCAGGCCGTTGCGCAGGCAGTAGATCAGCCGGTAGTCCATGATGAAGTCCATGCCGCCGTGTCCGCCCACCTCCCGGGCCTTCGCCTCCAGTTCCCGCGTGATTGGATGCTTGTACTGCTCCATGAGGGACTTGCGGACCTCCTCCGGAACGAAACTGTGCGCACTCAGATTCTCGTGGTCGGGGACCTCCGAGCCGGAGAGCTGTTCCGGTTCGAAGGCGTAACCCTCGATCGGGTATTTGTTGGCAAAGCCCTTCGTGCCGGTGAGCTGGTACATACGGCTGTAGGGACGCGGCGTATAGACGTTGTGCTCCAAAAGGATCGTGCGGCCCCGTTCGGTCTTGATAAGGGTCAGCGTCTGGTCGCCGTTGGCGAACGATTCCACTCCCATCTTCTCCCGGGCGACCTCCAGACCGTTGACCGACGGGGTGTCCATCGACACGAGGTAACGCATCCGGTCCCCGCGGTGGATGTCGAGCAGCTGGCAGGCCGGGCCGAGCCCATGCGTGGCGTAGACATCCCCGCGGTGCTTCTGGTTGAAATCAAGGCGCCAGTTCCCCTGGTAGTAGTCCCAAAAGGCCTCGAGGTTGTGGATATAGGAGCCTTCGGTATGGAGGATCTCACCGAAGAGGCCCTGCTGGGCCATGTTCAGGGTTGTGAGTTCGAAGAAGTCGTAGACGCAGTTTTCGAGCATCATGCAGTGACGCTGGGTCTGCTCGGCCGTATTGACCAGCTGCCAGCACTCCTCGAGCGAAGTGGCTGCCGGGACCTCCACGGCCACGTGCTTGCCGCACTGCATGGCGTAGACCGCCATCGGGACGTGCAGCTGCCACGGCGTACAGATATAGACCAGATCGAGATCCTCCCGTTCGCAGAGTCCCTTCCAGCCCTCGTCACCGCTGTAGGATGCGGCGGCAGGGAGTCCCCGCCGCGTGAGGATGGCCTGGGCGCTGTCGACCCGTTCGGGATAGAGGTCACAGAGGGCACGGATCGAGACCCCTTCGAGGTGGGTGAAGCGTTCGACGGCGTCCGGGCCGCGCATGCCCAGGCCGATGAAGCCCACACGCACCGTATCGATGGGTGCGGTGCGCAGACCCAGGACCGACTGCTGGCCCGCGGCCCGGGCCGGAGTCTCGGTCACGAGAATTCCGTCGACCCGATCGTATCCCCGCGTCCCGCAGCATGAGACCAGCAGCAAACCTGCTGCGGCACAAAAAAATAGAAGGCTTTTTTTCATGATTCCGGCTGTTTGGTTGTAGCAGGACAAAAATAGGAAATATTTTGAAATATGCGTGCGTTTGACTACTTTTGCGGTCGTAAAAAAACGCCTTCCATGTTGCGCAGATTTGCAGCGGTACTCCTTTCAGCCATCCTGCTCGCCCCGGGATGGCTCGGGCTCTCGGGCATGACGCTCTTCGCGGGTTTCGTACCCCTGCTGTGGATCAGCGACTCCTACGGAGACTCCCGCCGCGAATGGTGGCACATGTTCGGATGGGCCGCACTCGCCTTCGCGCTGTGGAATATCTTTACGGTCTGGTGGATCTGGTTCGCAACACCTGTCGGACCCGTGGCCGCCACGCTTGCATCCACGACCGTGAACCTATTCGCCTTTATGCTCTTCCACACCGTCTCCAAAAAAGCACACAAGGCTCTCGCATACGTTACCCTCGTCTCGGCCTGGATCGCTTCCGAATACTGGTACACCATCGGCGACTTCTCCTGGCCCTGGCTGATCCTCGGAAACGGATTCTCGCACGAGGTCTGGGCCGTACAATGGTATGAATACACCGGCGTATTCGGCGGTTCGCTGTGGGTGCTGGTGGCCAACATCCTGATCTTCGAAGCCTGGAAGATGCGCCGCAATCGCCGCAAATGGATTGCCGCAGGCGCGGCCGTCCTGCTCCCGATCGCCGCGTCGCTCGTCATCCGCAGCAATTGGACGCAGCCCGACGAGGGATCGGTCCGCGTCAGCATCATCCAGCCCAACGTCGACTGTTACGACAAGTTCCACGGAGACACCCGGCGACAGGAACACAACATACTCGATCTGCTCGCACAGGTGCCCCAGGGGGCGCAGTTCATCCTGCTGCCCGAGACCGCCGTCCCGGGATACTACCGCGAACCGGCGCTGAGCGACGCCCCGTGGAGCGACGGAGTGCCGGGAGCCTTCTGGGAACAACTCGCCGATTCGCTCCGCAGCCGACACCCGGATGCCCTGCTCATTGCCGGAACCAACACCATCCGCCACTACGAAGCCGGAGCCCAAACCGAAACGGCACGGCCCGACCGCCTCGGAAACGGATACTACGACGTCTTCAACACGGCCGTGGGGCTCGACTCCGCAGGCCGCATGCAGCTCCATCACAAGGGCCGGCTCGTCATCGGCGTGGAGAATACCCCCACGTGGGTTTTTGACGTACTGCGCTTCCTGG
>CALUMM010000160.1 GCA_944321755.1 uncultured Alistipes sp. | reverse complement strand
TCCTCCTCGATGTTCAGCGCCGCCTGCAGCAGGTTGAACTCCTCGTTCTCGTAGACCACCTTCTTCGTCAGCCCGTAGCAGTTCAGCGGCTTGCCCCGCAGCGAAAAAACCGCCTGCGTGCGCACGTCGCGGCTCTTGGTGATCGATCCCGACGCCGAATTACCCTCCGTGATGAAGATCATCGACTGCTCGGCCAGTTCGCTGCGGTCCGTGCGGTGGATCTTGCAGTCGCGCAGCTTGCGGTTGTTCAGCGAAACCTTCTTGGCCGTCTCCCGCGCCTTCTTCTGGATGCCCGAGATCGCCTTCCGCTCCTTCTCGTTCTCGACGATCTTCTTCTGCAGGATCTGCGCCGTCTCGGCGTGTTTGTGCAGGTAGTCGTCGAGGTGCTTGCCCAGGAAATCCACCACGAAGTTGCGGATCGTCGGGCCCGACTTCGACATCTCCTTCGAGCCGAGTTTCGTCTTCGTCTGCGACTCGAAGATCGGGCTCGACACCTTGAGCGAAATCGCCCCGATAAGCGACGTGCGGATGTCCGACGGGTCGTAGTCCTTGTGGTAGAACTCCCGGATCGTCTTGGCGATCGCCTCGCGGAAGGCCGCCTGGTGCGTACCCCCCTGCGTCGTGTACTGTCCGTTGACGAACGAATAGCAGCTCTCGCCGTAACCCGTGCCGTGGGCGATCACCACCTCGATGTCCTCCCCCGAAAGGTGGATCGGCGGATAGAGCGGTTCTTCGGACATGTTCTCGTTCAGCAGGTCCAGCAGTCCGTTTTTCGAGGCGTAGCTCTTCCCGTTGAAGCGGATCGTCAGACCCCGGTTCAGGTAGGTGTAGTTCCGCACCAGCTGCTCGACGTACTCCAGGTTGTAGCTGTAGGGGCCGAAAACCGTCTCGTCGACCCGGAAGCGGATCTCCGTGCCGTTCTTCTCCGCAAGGCCGCTCTCCCAACGGTCGCTCTGTTCGAGCCCCTGCTCGAAATAGACCGTATGCGCCTCACCATCGCGGATCGACCGCGCGGAAAAACGGCTCGACAGGTAGTTCACAGCCTTCACACCCACACCGTTCAGGCCCACCGTCTTCTTGAACGCCGCACCCTCCTCGTCATCGTCGTACTTGCCGCCCGTGTTCATCACACTCACCGCCGCAGACAGCGAATTGAGCGGAATGCCCCGACCGTAGTCGCGCACCGTCACCTCGTTGTCCTCCACCGTGATGTCGATCTGGTGGCCGTAGCCGTTCATGTACTCGTCGATCGAGTTGTCCGTCACCTCCTTGATCAGCACGTAGATGCCGTCATCGGGCTGCGTCCCGTCGCCCAGCTTGCCGATATACATCCCCGGCCGCAGCCGCACATGCTCACGAGGCGTCAGCGTGCGGATCGCATCGTCGCCGTAGCTGTTCGTGTTCGTCGTGTTCGTATTGAGTAAATCTGCCATAGTCTATCGGTTCTTCCGGATGTCGGCCAGCGCCGCGCACATCGCATCGTGCACCTCCGTCATCAGTTCGTGGGGATCCTCCGCGGCAACACGCTCCGCCGGAACCGGCGGCAGCACCCGAATCGTGATCCGGTTGCCCCAGTTGAACATGAAATTCTTCCTGAACAGCGTCCGCGTGCCCTCCAGCACCACCGGAAGGATGTCGACCCCCGCCTCGCGCGCCAGCGTGAAGGCACCCGCCTTGAAACGGTGGATCTCACCATCCTTCGAGCGCGTCCCCTCCGGGAAGATGGCGATCGATGCCCCGCGGGAGATCCACAGCTTCCCCTCGCGCACCATCTGCTCCAGCGCCTCGGCCGCACGGCCCCGGTCGATGCAGATGTCGCCGTGCAGAACCAGGTACTGACCGAAGAAGGGCGTCTTGAAGACCTCCCGCTTCGAAACCCAGCGGAAGTTGAGCGGAATGTAGTAGAGCGTCGGAATGTCGATCACCGTGTTGTGGTTGATGACGATCACGTACTGCTTCCGCCGGTCGATCAGCTCCCGCCCCTCGACCGTCTGCCGCCACCGCAGCGGAATGAAAAAGAAAATCCGCACCAGAATGCGCGACAATTCGTGAACCGTGCGACGCCCCCGGTCGAACGGATAGCACACAACCAGCGCCACCGCCGACAAAATCAGGAATACGGTGCACAGCAACACCAGAAAAAGGGAATACAATACGCTCAACATAAGGACCTTGATTTCCGTTCTGAACAACCCCGGACATACCCCGGAAGCGTTATCAATTTGCAAATTTAATCATTATTTCCCGGGTTTCCTACCCATCCCCACGCCGATTTTTCAACAAAATTTTCACGCCGGAGCCCCTTTTTATACATAGGTCGAAAACTTTTTCCGAAAATTTAGGTACTATGTATTGCAAAGTACAAAAAATTTTACATATCTTTGCGACGTAAAATAAATATCCTCCCATGCCGAATCCAAGCATATCCTTCGCAAAAATGTGGATCCTCACGGCCGCTATCCTCCTCGCAGGACTCGCCAACGCATCCGCTGCAAAACTCTGCCCCGCCTTCGGGCGCGTCGTCGACGAACAGGGAAAGGCCGTCGAATACGCTACCGTCGTCCTCCTCAAGGGAGACCAGCAGGTCGTCGGAATGGCCACCGACGCCGACGGCCGCTTCGAATTGAAGGTCGCCCCCGGAGAGTACACCCTCCAGATCCAGTACCTCGGGCTCGAACCCGTCAAACAACCCGTCCGCGTCGAACAGAACAACAACCTCGGCGATATCGTCATGCGCAACGCCGCTACCCGAATCGAAGGAGTCGTCGTCTCCGCCCAGCTCGTGCGACGAGAGGCCGACCGATTCGTCGTCGACGTCGCAAACGCCCCCTCCGCCATCGGAAAGGACGGTATCGAACTCCTCGAACACGCCCCAGGCGTCTGGATCGACGGCGAAAAGATCTCAATCAACGGAAAAAGCGGTTCGAAAGTCTACGTCAACGACCGCGAACTCCGCATGGACAACGAACAGCTCCTCACCTACCTGCGCTCGCTGCGCGCCGAGGAGATTCAGAAAATCGAGGTCGTGCCCAC
>CALUMM010000159.1 GCA_944321755.1 uncultured Alistipes sp. | reverse complement strand
GCCAGTGTCACGACGGCTCTAAAGGCTTGAGGTCATGGCTGCACTCAAAGAGATCAAGGCACGGATTGCCTCGGTAGGCAGTACGCTGAAGATTACGTCGGCCATGAAGATGGTCGCCTCGGCCAAACTGCACCACGTGCAGGCCGAAGCCGAGGCCCTGGCCGCCTATGAGCACCAGCTCTCCGCCATCACCGATGCCCTGCGCCGATTCGCCGGCGAACGCGAGATCGCCATTCCGCTGACCTCTCCTCACGAACGGCTCCGGCGGGCTGTCGTCATAGCCATCGCCTCCGACGGCTCGCTCTGCGGCGCATTCAATGCCGAGGCGGCCCGACGGCTGGAGCGCACGATCGAGGAGCTGCACAGCGAGGGGTGCGAGGAGATCGCGGTCTGGCCCGTGGGCGAAAAGATGGCCGCCTTTGTCCGCAAGGCCGGATATGCGGCCGACGATGCGTTCCGGTCGCTGGCGGGGCACCACAGCTATGCGGGGACCGTCGAGATGGCCGACCGGCTGATGAAGGCTTACAACGCCGGAGAGATCGACCGGGTCGTATTGGTCTACAACCATTACGCCTCGATGAGCCGGCAGGTGCCCGTCAGCGAGACGCTGCTCCCGATGGAGGCCCGCCATACGGGGCCGGAGACCGGGACCCTTCCCGATGCGGACTACATCTGCGAGCCCTCGCCTGCCGGACTGCTCGCCGAACTGCTGCCGCTTGCGGTGCGCACCCGAATGTACGAGGTGCTGCTCGACAGCGCCACGGCCGAACACGCCGCCCGGACGGTGGCCATGCAGACCGCCTCGGACAACGCCCAGGAGCTGCTGGACGAGTTGAAGCTCTTCTTCAACAAGCAGCGCCAGCAGGCCATCACCAACGAACTGGCCGACATTGCCCCTTCGGATTGACCCTCGGGAAGGCATTTCGGCAGCGTCGGCGAAGGTCTGCTTGCGTCGGGTGTTGGCTTCGCGCAGGATTTCGTTGCGCCGGACCTCGGTCAGGTCGACGATCTCTCGGCTTCGGGTCACGAGCGTGGCGGACTTCGGGGCGGGTCGTTACATATTGTTGGTTATATAATCCTTGCCCGAAACCCGCAGGTGCAAATCATTCGTTAAGGCAGGTCTTCTGACTCGTCCCGTTTATCGCGCCTTCCCGGTATGAACCAGTGGCAAAGATGCGGATAAACAACTTCTCCCGAAGGAGGAGACTTACAGCAGCGAGTCCTGTTCCGGATTCTCACCGGATTCCCTTTTCATCCTGCCCGGACAGCCGGACAAAAACCTTGACAGGGGCAAAGATTATTATTTTTTTCAATGTTGCTATCCGCATAACAAAAAAATCCGACCCGGGCGAAAACCGAATGTCGGAAGGAGGGGGTGTGCCGCAGAGGAATGCGCGGAGAATCAAACCAACAGAGGGGAGGGGTGAAGACGGGAAGGTCTTGTGAATACCTGCAGAACACCCCGGAAAGGTCGGAAAATACTGAAAACTGGGTATTGCCCGACCTCGGATCATCGGGTAATTTTGCAGTCGAAAAACCCAAAAAACAAACAATATGAAGATTCAATCCGCTCTTATGATGGTGTCCGCCGCAATCGTCCTGATGGCGTGCGACAAGAAGGAGGCAGACCCGAAAACGGTCGAATTCACAGGCAGTTACAAGGGATATACGCTGGCCAGTTGCAACTATTTCCAGAACATGGTCTCACCGGACGAAACCGTCGTAATTACAAAGAATACGGACGGAACCGCCTCCGTGTCGTTCACCTCCTCCACGTGGGGCGAATTTACGGTTACAAACGCCCAGGCAAGTGCGGGCGGAGAGATCTGCACCCTCTCGGGCAGCGGGAAAACCCAAATGGGCATGGGAGGAAACACCTCGACCTACGACTGCACCTTCACTGCCGAAATCAAGTCGCAAACCGATGCCCGGATGGAGTTCAAGATTCCGGCGGTCATGGGTGGCATGACCATCGCTTTCCGGACAGGTGATGCCCCGGCCGACCTGATGCTGGCAGGCACCTACAAGGGCTATACGGATGCCGACTGCACGATGTTCCAGAATCGCTATACCGACGGAGAGCGCGCAACGCTGACCGCAAACGGAGACGGAACCGTCAAGGTTGTCTTCGAGTCCGCCACGTGGGGAAATTTCCAGGTGGCTGCGGCAACGGCCGTCAAGAAGGACGGCGCATACACCTTTTCGGGCAGCGGGAAGGTCGCCATGGGAATGGGCGGCGGCCCGACAACGGATTATGACTTTACGGTGAACGGATCGACCAATGCGGCAAAGGACGATTACTCCTTCGTATTCAAGGTCCCGGCCGTTATGGGTGGCCTGACCGTTACGCTGCTGCCGGGGACGGCGCCTGCCGCAAACGAATAGGGGCGGGCCATGAATTTGACAAAAACCGGATGGGGCGCGCTGGGAGCGGCCGCCATGCTGTCGCTCCCGGCCTGCAACGGCATCTTCGAGGGCATCTACGACAAGCCTTCGACCGCAACCGGAAGCGAATACGGGTTTATCCTTGTCGACGAAGGGACCCGCACGGGAAGGATCTACATCGACGCTACGGATTACACCGAATGGCACTATGTCGACCTGCGCAACAAACGGGTAACGACCTGCGCAGTGGATGCCGCAGCTCCCGAGACGTGGGATTTCGCCGTGCACCGCTACGATGCCAAGACCAACGGCGCGGCAGTCTGGGAAAGCGCCGTGAAGAATTTCGCGTCGCTCCCGCCCGCCGGATCGGTACCGTTGGAGTCGTTCGTCCGCGACGTGTGGACCACCGACCGCATTACGGTCGATATGTCGCAGATGATGGACGGCGTGATTCTCTACGCCGAGGACTACCGGAATCCATGCCTCTCGCGCTGGCTCGATGTCGACACCTCGACCATGCCGCCCGTCTACACCCTTTCGGGGCGGGTCTACCTGTTGAGGCTCACCGACGGCTCGTTTGCGGCCCTGCGCCTTGTGAACTTCATGAACGATGCCGCCGTGAAGGGCTTCATGACCATCGACTACCTCTACCCAGTTGAATGATGATGAAACAG
>CALUMM010000158.1 GCA_944321755.1 uncultured Alistipes sp. | reverse complement strand
CCCGCCTTGTCGAGCGTCGGGAAGGTGATCCAGTTGTCGGTCAGATCGGCTACCGTCGTGATCGCACTCGTCTGCTTGACCAGGTACCACACCGTCGCCGAAGCCTCCAGCAACCCGATGTCCGAACTCGATACCGAAACCGGAAGCAGGTACGTCTCATCCGCCGGAAGCACCGTCAGATCCTTGAAAAGAACCGTCGCAGGCTCCGAAACAACATCCCCGGCCCCGATCGACAGCGTCCGCACCGACAACTCGTAGTGCCCGGCATCAAGCAGCGCGTAGTCCGTGCCGTGGCGCTCGTTATAGCGTGCAACCGCGTCGGCATCGACCGCCAGCATCGCCGTCACCGCATGGTCCGTCGGCGCACTCAGCGTCGCCGCAAGCGTCTTCTCCTGCGTGGCAACCTCCCGCTTGAAGAAAACCTGGATGTCACTCCGATCCTGCGCCGCATCCAGATAAAGCGCCGCAGATACCGGACTCTTCTCGTCGTATTCGTCGCGGTCGCACGACGTCGCCGCAACCGCAAAAACCGTCAAAATCAAAAATATACGTTTCATCGTTCGTCAGTTTTTAGGTGTGAGGGCCAGCCGGGTGATAAAGCTCCTTGTGACCTGATAGTTCACCCCCGAAGCGTGGTAGTAGTCCTGCCCGATGTCGTAGAGCGCAAGCCCCGGCAGCCCGGAGGGAAGACTCAGCCGCAGGCCCAGCGTCAGCGCATCGGTCTTCGTGCTGCGGAAATCCCGCCACGAGCCCCCCGGAACCGCACTCAGCAGCAGCCGGTCGGCCGGAATCCCCGCCCGCAGCGCTTCGTCACGCAGCAACTCGATGTCCGCCTGGAAAACCAGAGACCACGACGGAAGCACAACCAGATCGAAAGCATCGAAACAGGTCGGGTCGGCCTGCGAAGGATCTCCCTCGTAGACCACCATTCCGACCTCGCCCAGCGCCGCGAGCGTCGCCCCGAGATCCGCAAACGGCGCCGTCCACGCCTGCAGAGCCACACCGTCGAAACCCTGCTTGCGGGCCCGGTTCCCCACGGCCGCCGCATCCTCGCCCGGAAACAGCGGACAGAGCACCCGCGTGCCCAGTTCGTGCATCCGCGGCAGATCCTCCAGATCGCCCGCCGACGGCGTGCGCTGCAGGCTCACAATGTCCAGCGAATCGGGCAGCGACCGCAGAAAATCCCGCTCCGAAGTCGATGTCTCCGGCGCATTCATCAGGCACGCATACGCCAGCAGATGCTCCGAACGCTTGTAGGCCGTCACGTCCGAGACGTACTCCGCCCACGCGGCCGGATCCTGACCGTCCGGACGTATCACCTTCTGTTCCATTACCTCCGGGTCGGTCCACTCACTGCACGAAACAAACACCCCGAACATCCCGAATACGGATAAAATACCTATGATTCCTCTTATTTTCATGGCTTCATTCGTTATATGGTTTTACATCCCACCACAGCCGGGTCCCCGGCGTGTCGGGCCCCCCAAGCAGATTCACAGCCTCCGCAACATGAACGGGATTCTCCGAATACTCCTCCGACGGGTAGTTCAGACGACGAGCCCCGTGCTCCGAAGTCACCGTCCCGCCGCTCTTGTTGTTCACCGTCGGGAACAACCGCGGATATCCCGTGCGGCGGTACTCCGCCCACGCCTCGGTCCCCAACGGGAAAATCGCAATGTACTTCTGCGTGATGATCCGCTCCAGATTGGACTCCCAGTTCCCGGCGCCCGACTCCCACGGAATCGTAATCTTGCTCAACGCCGCGATATTGTCCGTACCCACGTTGTCCACGTAGTTCGCCGGAACAGCATCCGCCTGCGCCAGGTACGCATCCGCACCCTGCGCCCCGCGCTCCTCGAACGACAGCCGGATCGCAGCCTCGTAAAGCGATTTCGCCTCCGATTCCGAACCCCAGCGCAACTCGTACTCCGCCCGCAGGAACGTCGCCTCCGCAGCATTGAACCACAGGTAGGGCGATTTCGAATCGATGATCACGTTCGAATAACCCGCCTTCGCCAGGTCCGTACTCGCCGGAATAACCCCGATGCGGATCCCCGCATAACCCGGAACGGCATCGTCGCCCTGGCCAATGGTCACCTGCGTGAACATCGTCTCACGCCGCGGATCGTTGTAGCCGTTCATCAGCGAAATGATGTCCGCACCAACCCGGTGGTCACCCCAGTCGACCCAGCACAGCACCGCCCGGTTCTCCGAAAGCGTCAGCTGCGCATTGTCGGCATTCGACACGATAACCCCCGAGGCAATCGCCTCCGAAGCCCGCTCCCGCGCAACATCCTCCGCCACGTATGACAGACGCATCGCCATGCGCAGCTTCAGCGAATTGGCGTACTTCACCCATTTCGAGACGTCGCCGCCGTAGACGTTGTCGAACTTCCCGAAAGCCTCGGTCGAAAGCTGGACGTTGGCCTTCAGCACGTCGATCGCCGCGTCCAGCTCCTCGAACATCTGCAGGTAGACCTCCTCCTGCGTGTCGTAACCCACGGCCAGCGACTCCTTGCGGTTCTCGACCACCTCGGAGTAGGGAATCGGACCGTAGGTGTCGGTCACCCGGTGCATGATCGCAACCCGAAGCACGTCCGCCAGGGCCAGCATCACCGCATTGTCCGTCGCATTGACGATCCCCCGGTAGTAGGGGTAGGTCTCCGACAGCACGTTCACGAACGGCCATTTCAACCAGTCGGCCGTCGGATTGAAGGTCGAAAACTTGTTGTCCCAACCGTCGAGCGTCCCCTCGACGTATCCCGCATAGGAGCCCCCGACCAGCAGCTCGTTGAACTGGTAGATGTGCTCCTCGACCGGAACCACCAGACTGAGAAGACCCTTGATGTTGGCGCCCGTCTTGTAGTTCTCACGCTGGATCTCCTCCTCGGTCACCTCGTTGGGATTGCGGTTGATCTCCGCAAACTCGCCCGTACACCCCGCCGCAGCATACACGGCACAGGAAAGCAACAGGATCCGGAGACTCCATATCATATTTTTTTCCGTTTTCATGGCTGTCGTTTAAAAGGTTAGTTTTACATTGAAGCCGATGCTGCGCAACGACGGCATCATGAA
>CALUMM010000157.1 GCA_944321755.1 uncultured Alistipes sp. | reverse complement strand
GCGGGCTGCCGGGAGGTGATCCTCTGCACGCCGGCACGCCCCGACGGCACGATCGCTCCGGAGATCCGCTACGCCGCATGGTTGTGCGGTGTGGACCGCGTCTTTGCCGTGGGCGGGGCGCAGGCCGTGGCGGCGATGGCCTACGGTACGGAGAGCATTCCGCGCGTGGACAAGATCTTCGGCCCGGGGAACCGCTACGTCACGAAGGCCAAGCAGTTGACCGGTGCGAACGTCGTGGCGGTGGACCTTCCGGCCGGACCTTCGGAGGTGCTGGTGCTGGCCGACGACGGGGCGTCTCCGGTATTTGCTGCTGCGGACCTGCTCTCGCAGGCCGAGCACGGCGGGGACAGCCAGGCGGTGCTGGTCTGCGCCTCGATGGAGTTCGCCCTCGCCACGCAGCGGGCCGTCGAGGAGCAGCTGCGGGCGCGGCGCCGCGGGGAGATCATCCGTGAGGCGCTGCAGCAGAGCCGGATCATCATCCTGGACGACCGCGACGAACGGATCGCCTTCTCGAACGCCTACGCCCCGGAGCACCTGATCCTCTCGATGGAGAATCCGTGGGAAGCCGCCGCACAGATCACCGATGCCGGGAGCGTCTTCATCGGGCCGTGGTCGCCGGAGAGTGCCGGGGACTACGCCTCGGGGACGAACCACACGCTGCCGACGGGGGGCTGGGCCCGCTCCTACAGCGGGGTGAACACCGATTCGTTCCTGCGGAAGATCACCTTCCAGGAGCTGACGCGCGAAGGTCTCGCGGGGCTTGCCCCGACGATCGAGACGATGGCCGAAGCCGAAGGTCTGGACGGCCACGCCGCGGCGGTGCGGCTTCGGCTGGACGCCTCTGCCACCACGGCCCCGAAGGCCGAATAAACCCTCCGCATGATTCCACAACGCAGAAACAAACGACCCATGAAATCCCTTGAAGAGCTGGTCCGGCCGAACATCCGGGCCCTGAAACCCTACTCCACGGCGCGCGACGAATACGCCGGCGGGGAGATTACGACGTGGCTCGACGCCAACGAAAACCCTTACGACAACGGGCTGAACCGCTACCCGGACCCGCACCAGCGGGAGCTGAAACGGCGGATCGCCGCGCTGAAGGGGGTGCGCGAGGGGCAGATTTTCCTCGGCAACGGCAGCGACGAGGCGATCGACCTCGCGTACCGGATCTTCTGCCGTCCGGGATACGACAACGCCGTGTCGATTGCCCCGACCTACGGCATGTACCGCGTGGCGGCCGACACGAACGACGTGGAGATGCGCGAGGTGGCGCTCGGCGCGGAGTTCTCGCTGCCGACCGACGCCCTGCTGGCGGCAGCCGACGAGCGCACGAAACTGCTGTGGCTCTGCTCGCCGAACAACCCCACGGGCAACGCCTTCCCGACCGGGGAGATCGAACGGTTGCTGCGCGAATTCCAGGGGATGGTGGTGCTGGACGAAGCCTATATCGACTTTGCCGCGGAGCCGGGCTTTCTCGGGTGCCTCGACGAATTTCCGAACCTGATCATCCTGCAGACCTTCTCGAAGGCGTGGGGCATGGCGGGCATCCGCCTCGGCATGGCTTTTGCCGCGGAGCCCGTTGCGGAGCTCTTCGCACGGGTGAAGTACCCCTACAACATCAACGGCCCGACGCAGCGGACGGTCGCCGAACGCCTCTCGGCGGACATCGCGCCGCAGGTGGCCGAACTGCGCTCCGAACGCAGCCGCATGGCGCAAGCCCTTGCCGCCTGTCCGGCCGTCGAACGGGTCTACCCTTCGGATGCGAACTTCCTGCTGGTGCGCACGGCGGCGCCCGACCGGCTCTACGACGTGCTGATCGCTGCGGGGGTGATCGTCCGCAACCGCTCGCGGATCCCGGGCTGCGCCGGATGCCTTCGCATGACGATCGGGCGCCCGGAGGAGAACGACCTTCTGTTGCAAACCGTCCAAAACTTCCGTCCATGAACACGCTGAAAAAAGCCCTCTTCATCGACCGCGACGGCACGATCATCGCGGAACCTGCCGACGAACAGATCGACAGCCTCGAAAAACTGGCGTTCGTTCCGGGTGCCATTTCGGGACTCAAGGCCCTTGCGGGGCTGGATTTCGAGCTGGTGCTGGCCACGAACCAGGACGGCCTGGGGACCGACTCCTTCCCGGAGGCGACCTTCCGGCCTGCACACGAAAAGATGCTCGCAACGCTCGACGGCGAGGGTGTCCGTTTCGACGACGCACTCATCGACCGCACCTTCGAGCGCGACAACGCCCCGACGCGAAAACCCCGCACGGGCATGTTTTCCCACTACCTCGACGGGAGTTACGATCTGTCGGCAAGTTACGTCATCGGCGACCGGGTGACGGATATCCTGCTGGCCCGCAACCTCGGGGCGCGGGGAATCCTGCTCCGCCCGGCGGCCGAGGGCCGGCGGATGGCGGAGGAGGCCGGAGCGGCGGACGCCTGCGTACTGGCGACCGACTCGTGGGCCGAGATTGCGGAGTTCATCCGCCGCGGGGAGCGGCGCGTAGAGGTGCAGCGCAACACGCGCGAGACGCAGATCCGCGTGCTGTTGGACCTCGACGGACGGGGCGACTTCAACGACCGTATTTCGACAGGCCTGCGCTTTCTGGACCACATGCTCTCGCAGATCGCCCACCACGGCGGGGTCTCGCTGGCGGTGGAGGCGCACGGCGACCTCGACATCGACGAGCACCACACCGTGGAGGATGTGGCCATCACGCTGGGCGAAGCCATCGACCGCGCGCTGGGCTCGAAGGCCGGGATCGCGCGCTACGGCTTCGCGCTGCCGATGGACGACTGCCGGGCGCTGGTGCTGCTCGACTTCGGGGGCCGGATCGACTTCGAGTGGGAGGCGGAATTCCG
Source organism: uncultured Alistipes sp. (assembly GCA_944321755.1). GTDB lineage: Bacteria > Bacteroidota > Bacteroidia > Bacteroidales > Rikenellaceae > Alistipes. Next base: position 251 of record CALUMM010000157.1, on the reverse strand, counting down.
CCGCGAACGGGTAGGCGACGTTCCCACGGAGCTGTTCCGCCACTTCTTCCAGTCGCTGTGCTGCGCCGCCCGCTGCAACCTGCAGATTGCGGCCCGGGGCGAGAACGACCACCACAAGGCCGAAGCGATCTTCAAGGCGTTCGCCCGGGCGCTGCGCATGGCCGTACAGCGGCAAGGTTTCGGATACGACATACCCAGCAGCAAAGGAGTCCTATGATAGCCGTTGTCGATTACGATACGGGCAACCTGCG
>CALUMM010000156.1 GCA_944321755.1 uncultured Alistipes sp. | reverse complement strand
CCGGTGAGCTTCACGCCCAGGTCGAAGTCGATGATGTCGTACTTCTTGGCCAGCTCCCAGTGGGGCAGCGGGTTTTCGGGCAGCGTGGTGTAGCTCTCGACAAGTTTCACGACGAGGTTGTCCTCGGCGGTCTTGCCTTCGGGAACGATCTCGGCCGGGAAGTTCGGCAGCGAAACCAGCGCGGCCTGCAGCTCCTGCTGCACGTCGTTCGACTCGGCCTGCAGACGGGCCGACTTCTCCTTGAGGTCCGTGACGAAGCGCTTGCGCTCCTCGGCCTCGTCGCGGCGTCCCTGGCCCATCAGGGCACCGATCTCCTTGGCGGCCTTGTTCTGTGCGGCCAGCGTGTTGTCGAGTTCGACCTGAATGGCCTTGCGGCGGTCGTCGAGGTTGATGATCTTCTCGATGACGGGCGCGGCATCCACGCCTTTCTTGGCGAGTTTGCGGACGGCGGCCTCCTTGTCATCGCGGATTTGCTTGATCGTAAGCATGCTATCGGATGTTTTTTGTGTTTTCGCGTTACGAGCGACAAAATTACAAAACAATTCCTAAAATTGTCTTATTTTTGTGCAAAATTCAATCCGTGTGAGAACCGTCGAACTGCTGGCTCCGGCCAAAGATTATGCCTCGGCCGTCGTGGCCGTCGATGCGGGCGCCGATGCCGTCTATATCGGCGGCGCGCGCTTCGGGGCGCGTCAGGCCGCCGGGAACACCGCGGAAGAGATTGCCCGCGTCGCAGCGTATGCCCACCGCTTCGGCGTGCGGGTCCACGCCACGCTCAACACGCTGCTCTGGGACGACGAACTCGCCGATGCCGAACGGCAGGCCCGCGAACTGATCGATGCCGGAGTCGACGCCTTGATCGTGCAGGACATGGCCCTGCGGCGGATGGACCTCCCCGTGGAGCTGCACGCCTCGACGCAGGTCTCGAACCGCACGCCCGAGGGGGCACGCTTCCTGTCCGAAGCGGGTTTTTCGCGGGTCATTCTCGAAAGGGCGCTCTCGCTCGACGAAATCCGGGCCATCTGCGCCGCGACAACGGCCGAGGTCGAGGTCTTCGTCCACGGGGCGATCTGCGTCGGGTACAGCGGCCGCTGCTTCCTCTCGCGGACGATGTCCGGGCGCAGCGGCAACCGCGGAGCCTGCAGCCAGCCCTGCCGCCTGCCCTGGGACCTGGTCGACGGGAAGGGTCGCAAACTCATCGCGGGAAAACACCTTCTGTCGCTCCGCGACCTGAACCTCTCGCAACGCCTCGGCGAACTGGTCGATGCCGGTGTCGCGTCGTTCAAGATTGAGGGGCGCCTCAAGGACGCAGGTTATATCCGCAACGTTGTGGCTTACTACCGCCGGGCGCTCGATGAGGTGCTGGCCGCACGTCCGGGCGTGTGCCGCGCATCGGTCGGGGAGAGCGTCCCGGATTTTGCGCCCGACCCCGCGAAGAGCTTTACGCGCGGCGAATCCGAATACTTCTTTGACGGGAAATGCCCCGGCGTGGCGTCGTTCGACACCCCGAAGTCGGTCGGCGAGCGGATCGGCCGCGTGGCGCGGGTCGCGGGCGGAAGTTTCACGCTCGACACCGATGCGGACCTCGCCCCGGGCGACGGACTCTGCCTGCTCACGCCGCACGGAGCGACGGGCACGAACGTCAATGCCGTTGCGGGGCGTCGCATCACCCCGAACCGCATGGAGGGCATTCTCCCCGGTGCGGAGGTCTTCCGCAATTACGACCGGCGGTTCAATCTGGCTCTGGAGCGCAGCCGGATGCGGCGCGTGATCCCGGCACGGGCCGTGGTTGAGGTCTCCGAGGGGGGCTTCTCGATCGCCTGCACCGATTGCGAGGGGCTTTCGGCTTCGGCGTCGCACTCCCTGCCGCTCGACCGGGCGAAAAACCCGGAAGCCAATGCCGCGGCGCTGCGTGCGCAGGCGATGAAGTCGGGCGATACGATCTTTGCGGTGCGAGAGGTCGAGGTGCGGGGCGCCGAATGGTTTGTCCCGGCCTCACTGGCCGCTGAAGTGCGGCGCGAAGCCCTCGATGCCTTGTTGCAGGCGCGGCTTGCACGCCCCCTGCCGCACCGCATCCTGCCCGAGAACCGCGCGGCCCGCTATCCGGCGGAGCGTCTGACCGCCGAGGAGAACGTGACGAACCGCCTTGCCGAGGCCTTCTACCGCGACCACGGCGTGCGCGAAATCGAACCGCCGCTGGAACGCGCCGCCTCGGTCGCGGGGCACGTCGTGATGCGCTCGGCCTACTGCATCCGCCGCGAGATCGGCGAGTGCCTGCGCGAAGGCTCTCGCCTCGGCGGCGACCTCTACCTCGAACACGGTGCGGAGCGTTTCCGGCTGGTGTTTGACTGTGCGGCGTGTGAGATGTCGCTGGTCAAGGAGTCCCGCCGGGAAGGCGCACGCCCCCGTCGGAGTAACCCCGCCGCAGATGAACGCAAATAAAATCCACGAAATACCATGCAGCAGCAACTGACACCCGATTTCCCGGATTACGAACTCATCGACACGGGCGACTTCGAGAAACTCGAACGCTTCGGACGCTACGTCACGCGGCGCCCCGAACCGCAGGCCATCTGGCGGCGGACACTCCCCGAAACGGAGTGGCAGCAGCTGGCCGATGCGTCGTTCCTGCGCGACGCCCGCAGCGACGAACGCGGCGAGTGGCGCCTGGCGCCGCAGATGCCCGACCGCTGGTCGGTGACCTATGCCTGCCGGGGGGCGAAGTTGCGGATGCGGCTGGCCCTCACGTCGTTCAAGCACGTCGGCATCTTCCCCGAACAGGCTGCCAACTGGGATTTCATTTTCGACAACGTGCGGCGCCTCGGCGGTGCAGCCCCGGCGGCCCGAGCCGTATCCGGCTCCGCGGAGGGCGCTCTTCGGAATCTCGCCGGAAATGCTCCCTCAGTTGCGGCCGACCGCCCCTCCGCGGCGCCGCGAGTACTGAACCTCTTCGCCTATACGGGTGGTGCGACCCTCGCGGCGCGGGCCGCCGGGGCTGAGGTGACGCATGTCGATTCGGTGAAGCCGGTCGTGACGTGGGCCCGCGAGAACATGGAGCAGAGCGGTCTGGAGGGCGTGCGGTGGATCGTCGAGGACGCCCTGAAATTCGTGCA
>CALUMM010000155.1 GCA_944321755.1 uncultured Alistipes sp. | reverse complement strand
ACGGACAAGAAGCGTTACATGTTGTCGTTTTCGGCCTCGTATGATATTCTTCCGTGGCTGAATGTGGCCGGGCGGGTACGGATCGACAACGCCAACTCGCTCTACACGCAAAAACTCTACGCTTCGTCGAACACGACAATCACGGACGGCGGCAAGAACGGCCACTACACCGAGCAGCGCGAATACGACACGCAGACCTATGCCGACGTGATGGTCAATATCAACAAGACGTTCGGCGACGACTGGTCGCTGCAGGCCAACGTCGGCGCCTCGATCAACAACGTGAAAACCGACCTGCTGTCGTACCGGGGCCCGATCCAGGAGAACGGACTTCCGAACGTCTTCAACGTTTTCGACCTCGACGACTCGAAGAAACGGGCCGAAAAGTCGGGCTGGCAGGAGCAAACGCAGTCGATCTTCGCTTCGGTGGAGGTGGGCTGGAAGCAGATGCTCTACCTTACGGTGACGGGCCGCAACGACTGGGCCTCGCAGTTGGCCGAATCGCCCGAATCGTCGTTCTTCTACCCGTCGGTAGGTCTTTCGTGGGTGCCCACGTCGCTCTGGGACATGGGCGAAGCTGTGACTTACCTGAAACTCCGGGGTTCGATCGCCTCGGTGGGTATGCCCTTCCCGCGCCATCTGACTATCCCGACCTACGAATACGACGCCACGAACAAGGTCTGGACGGCCAAGACGCACTATCCGATCGGCGACCTCTACCCGGAGCGGACCCGCACCTATGAACTGGGTCTCGACGCCCGGCTGTGGCGCCACATCAGCCTCTCGGCGTCGTGGTACTGGGCCGACACCTACAACCAGACGTTCGATCCGCAGATCTCCGTCTCGTCGGGCTACTCGACGATCTACCTGCAGACGGGCCACGTCCGCAATACGGGTGTCGAACTTTCGGCGGGATATGACAACACATGGCGGGATTTCCGTTGGGCTACGAACTTCACCTTCTCGTGGAACAAGAACGAGATCGTCGAGCTGGTCCACAACTACACACACCCCGAGACCGGGGAGTTGATTACGAAGGAACGGCTCGAAATCAAGGGTCTGGGCAAGGCGAAGTATATCCTCAAGCCAGGTGGCACGCTGGGCGACCTCTATACCAACTCCGATCTGGTCTATAACAAGGAGGGCTTCATCGAGGTGGACAAGAGCGGCAACGTGGCCGTCAAGGACGACTACATGGAGGACATCTACCTCGGTTCGGTCTTCCCGAAATACAACCTGGCCTGGCGCAACGATTTTTCGTGGAAGGGTGTGAACCTCGGGGTGCTCTTCACAGCGCGGATCGGCGGCATCTGCTACTCGGCGACGCAGGCCAACATGGACCTGTACGGTGTTTCGGAGGCTTCGGCCGCGGCGCGTGATGCCGGAGGTGTCCTCATCAACGGACGCCAGACGATCGACGCCCAGAAATGGTATCAGGCCATCGGCTCGCAGTCGGGACTGCCGCAGTATTACACCTATTCGGCGACGAACTTCCGCCTGCAGGAACTTTCGCTGGGTTATACGCTGCCCGCTAAATGGTTCCGCGACCGGATGCGCATGACCGTCTCGTTCGTGGGCCGCAACCTCTGGATGATCTACTGCAAGGCGCCGTTCGATCCCGAGGCCGTTGCCTCGACGGGCTTGAACTACCAGGGCATCGACTACTTCATGATGCCGTCGCTGCGCAGCCTGGGCTTCAACGTGAAATTCCAATTCTAAATGAACAGCAAGACCATGAAAACTACGAAACATAACGTGCAGCGGCTGCTGCTTGCGGTCATGCTGCTCGGCATGGCGGCCTGTACGGGCGACTTCGCGGACATCAACCGCAATCCCAACGAAGTGACCGACTCCCAGTTGCAGGCCAACAACTACAAGATCGGCACGAATCTCAAAACCCTGCAGGGCCTCGTCGTCCCGACGCAGGAACACATGTATCAGTTTCTGGAGAGCCTGGTCGGAGGTCCCTATGCGGGTTATATCGGCGCGACGGTCGACACCTGGCAGAACAAGTTCGAGACCTTCAATCCCTCGGCCGACTGGCGCAAGTGGCCCTTCGTGAATGTCATCAGCGAGACCTACCCGGCCTACCGCGCCATCATTAACGGCACGGACGACGTGACGGCCCACGCGCTGGCCTCCGTCTGCCGCATTGCCATCATGCAGCGCGTGACGGACTCCTACGGCCCGATCCCCTACACGCAGGTCATGGCCAACAAGACCGAATCGCTCGAGGTGGCCTACGATACGCAGCAGGAGGCATACATGGCGATGTTCGAGGAGCTCGATGCGGCGATTGCCTCGCTGGAGGATAACCTCACGCTGCCGTCCGACGCCTTCGGGCGCTACGACGGGGTCTATGCGGGCAATATTGCGCAGTGGCTGAAGTTCGCCAATTCGCTGAAACTCCGCATGGCGATGCGCCTGACGGAGGTGAAGCCCGAGCTGGCGCAGGCGAAGGCGGCCGAAGCGATTGCCGGAGGTGTCATCACGGCGAACGCCGACAATGCGCGGATGCAGACTTCGGACAACCGCATGACGCTGATCTACAACGACTGGGGCGACCATCGCGTGGGTGCCGACATCATCAGCTACATGAACGGCTACAACGATCCACGGCGCGAGAAGATGTTCACGACGGTGCGCCTCGTGGAGAACGGACAGGAGGTGCAGGGCTACGCCGGCATCCGCATCGGCATCAATGTGTCGAGCAAGGCCACGGCGGTTTCCGCCTATTCGAACATGCTCATCACGGGGACGGATCCCTACCTGTGGATGAATGCCGCGGAGGTTACCTTCCTGCGCGCCGAGTATGAACTCCGCTGGGGCTCGGCAGAGACGGCGAAGACGCTCTACGAAGATGCTATCCGTCTCTCGTTCGAGGAGCGGGGTGCGAGCGGAGCGGACGCCTATCTGGCCGATGCCACGAGCAAGCCGGCGGCCTATGTGGACCCGATCGGCAAGTATTCGGTCTCGACACCGCAGAGCAGCGTGACGATTGCCTGGGACGACAAGGCCACGGACATCGAGACGAACCTCGAGAAGATCATCACGCAGAAATGGATTGCGATTTTCCCGCTGGGGACTGAAGCGTGGTCGGAGCACCGGCGCACGGGTTATCCGAAGTTG
>CALUMM010000154.1 GCA_944321755.1 uncultured Alistipes sp. | reverse complement strand
TCGTACTGGTCGGCCTCGACGGGATAGACGCCGGCGAAGACCATGGGCTTGACATCCTCGAATCCGGCGATGGCCTCCCGGGCGGGGTTGGCTACCGAGGTGATCGTGTCTCCGACCTTGACGTCCGCGGAGGTCTTGATTCCCGAGCAGATATACCCCACGTCTCCGGCACGGATCTCGTCGCGGGGCTGCATCTTGAGCTTGAGCACGCCCACTTCGTCGGCATCGTACTCGCTGCCGGTGTTGAAGAACTTCACGTGGTCGCCCTTTCGGATCGAGCCGTTGAAGACGCGGAAATAGGCGATGATGCCGCGGAAGGGGTTGAACACCGAGTCGAAGATCAGGGCCTGCAGCGGGGCGTTTTCATCGCCCTTCGGGGCGGGGATCCGGTGTACGATGGCTTCGAGGACCTCCTCGACGCCCTGTCCGGTCTTTCCGGAGGCGAGCAGAATATCCTCCTCCCTGCATCCGATCAGGTCGATGACCTGATCCTTCACCTCGTCGATCATGGCGGATTCCATGTCGATCTTGTTCAGTACGGGGACGATTTCGAGGTCGTGTCCGACGGCCAGATAGAGGTTCGAGATGGTCTGTGCCTGAATCCCCTGCGTGGCGTCGACGACGAGCAGGGCGCCTTCGCACGAGGCGATGGCGCGCGAGACCTCGTAGGAGAAGTCGACGTGCCCCGGGGTATCGATCAGGTTGAGCGTATATTGCTGGCCGTCGCGGGCCGTGTACTCCATCTGGATGGCGTGGCTCTTGATGGTGATACCCTTTTCTCGTTCGAGCTCCATGTCGTCGAGGACCTGGGACTGCATTTCGCGCTGGTTGAGCGTATTGGTCTTTTCGAGCAGCCGGTCTGCGAGTGTGGATTTGCCGTGGTCGATATGGGCTATGATGCAGAAATTGCGGATATTTTTCATACAAGCGTGTGAAATCTGTGCAAAGATACTAAATATTTTGAATTAGAAAGGAGTGGAAGGGGCAAAAGGATTTGTAAAAATAATTAAAAATATTTACATTTGCGGACCACAACCACAGGAAAAGTTCAGGTCAGTATGTTGAGCAGACAGATTGCATCGAAACTCCGGGGCTACGAGACCCCGTTCTACCTTTACGATACGGCGTTGTTGCGCCAGACGCTGGAGAGCGTCGTATCGGAGTCGAACAAGTACGGCTACAAGGTGCATTACGCCATCAAGGCGAACTACGACGACCATTTGCTGGGAATTATCCGGGAGTACGGCCTGGGGATCGACTGCGCGAGCGGGAACGAGCTCCGGAAGGCGGTCGAGGCGGGTTTCGACCCGAAGGGGATCGTCTATGCGGGCGTCGGCAAACGCGACAAGGAGCTTCGGTACGCCATCGAGCAGGGAATCCTGGCGATCAACTGCGAATCGATCCAGGAGCTGGAGCTGATCGACCGCTTCTCGGCCGAGGCGGGGAAAGTGACGGAGGTGGCGCTTCGCATCAACCCGGATATCGACCCGAAGACGAACCACTGCATCGACACGGGACAGGCGGACAGCAAGTTCGGCATCTCCTATGAAGAGGTACTCGAACATGCCGAGGAGCTTCGCACGCTGTCGCATATCCGCATCATCGGCCTGCACCTGCATATCGGCTCGCAGATCCGCGAGCTGCACGTCTTCGAGAACATGTGCAACAAGGTGAACGTCATCGTCGAGAACCTCGAACGGCTGGGCTTCGAGCTCCGTTTCGTGGATGTGGGCGGCGGCCTGGGCGTGAACTACGACGTCCCGGAGAACGAGCCGATTCCGAACTTCGCGTCGTTGTTCTCGATCGTGCACAACCACCTTCGCGTCGGCGACCGGGAGGTGCACTTCGAGTTCGGGCGTTCGATCGTCGCCGAGTGCGGGGAGCTGATCACGACGGTGCTGTTCAACAAGACGACGGCCACGGGTCGGCGGCTGCTGATCGTCGACGCCTCGATGACCGAGCTGATCCGCCCGGCGCTGTACGGTTCGTACCACAACATCGAGAACATCACGGCGGCGGACGACGCCCCGCGGACGAAATATACGGTCGTGGGTACGGCCTGCGAATCGACGGACGTCTTCGACGAGAACGTGACGCTGCGCACGACGCAGCGGGGCGACCTGCTGACGATCAAGTCGGCCGGGGCCTACGGCATGTCGATGGCCTCGCGCTATAACCTGCACGACCTTCCGGGTGCGGTCTACAGCGACGAGATCCAATAGGCGACTACCCTGCTCCAACGAAGGCGGCCACCGGGCCGCCTTCCTTATGTTTTTACCTTGCGAACGAAAATTTTTCAGCCATGTGGTTGACCCTTGCCTTTACTTCGGCCGCGCTGCTCGGCTTTTATGACGCCGCAAAGAAGAAGGCGCTCACGGGAAACGCCGTACTTCCGGTGCTGCTGCTCAATACGCTCTTCTCGACGCTGTTTTTCGTCCCGGCGATCCTCTCCGCGGAACTCGGCCTGGGATGGTTCGACGATACGGTGCTGGCCTCGACGCCCGGCACGGCCACGGCGCACGGACTGGTGATCCTCAAATCGGTGATCGTCCTTACGTCGTGGATCTTCGGCTACTTCGGCATGAAGCACCTGCCGATCACGATCGTGGGACCGATCAACGCCACGCGGCCCGTCATGGTGCTCGTCGGGGCCTTTTTGATTTTCGGCGAGCGGCTCAATGCCTGCCAGTGGATCGGTGTGGCGCTGGCTTTGGTGTCGCTGTTTCTGCTGAGCCGGTCTTCCCGCCGCGAGGGGGTCGATTTCACGCACAACCTCTGGATTCTGTTCGTAGCTCTTTCGGCCCTCACGGGCGCTGTGAGCGGGCTCTACGACAAATACATCATGACGCGCCTCGACCCGGTTTTCGTGCAGAGCTGGTACAACCTGTATCAGTTTCTGATGATGGCGGTGGTGGTTGCCGTGCTGTGGTGGCCGCGGCGGGGCCATACGACGCCGTTCCGGTGGAGTTGGGCGATCCCGCTGATTTCGATTTTCCTGACGCTGGCGGACTTTGCCTACCTCTATGCCCTGCGGGAGCCGGACGCGATGATCTCCGTGGTTTCAATGATCCGGCGGGGCTCGGTGGTGGTGTCGTTCCTGTGCGGTGCGGCGCTGTTCCACGAGCGGAACCTGCGATCGAAAGCCGTCGATCTGGCCTTCAT
>CALUMM010000153.1 GCA_944321755.1 uncultured Alistipes sp. | reverse complement strand
CTCTCGCACCTGAAGAAGAAGGGACACAAGAGCCGCTGGCGCTATACGTGGTGTGTGGTGAAGAACTTCTTCCGCTACAAGTCGACGGGTATCAAGGTGTGGGTCGACGACCGGCTGGTCTACAACAACCTGCTGCTGTCGGCGGCCGTGGGTATCTGCAAGTTCAACGGCGGAGGTATGCAGCCGCTTCCGGCGGCCGTGGCCGACGACGGGATCCTGGACCTTTCGCTCATCCGTCCGATCCACTTCTGGCATGTGCTTTTCCGGTTCCATTACCTCTTCAACGGGGGGATCTACCGCATCCGTCACATCCTGCAGGAGCGGGGTAGCCGGATCCGGATCGAGTCGTCGCCGGAGGTTTCGGTGGAGGTCGACGGCGAATCGCTGGGTCATACGCCGCTGGAGTTTTCGATCCTGCACCAGGCGATTCGCATCGTGGTATCGCCGGATTTCCCGGGACTGAAGAGCCCGGCGCAGACGGCGTAACGCTCCGAATCCCGACTTCCGGACGGGCGGATTCCCCGGACGGGAGCTCCCGGACCGAGGACTGGTCTGGTTTGGGCTTTCCGCCGGACGGGAGCTCCCGGACCGAGGACTGGTCTGGTTTGGGCTTTCCGCCGGACGGGAGCTCCCGGACCGAGACCGGCTTGACTCGGGCCTTCCGCCGGACAACTGTTGATTCGATAGAGATCCGACCTTCGGGTTGGATCTTTTTTTGTATAAAAATCGCAAGTGTGTGCGCACACACTTGCGATTTTCGGAAAAAGAGGCTATCTTTGCGACAACGAACCGAAAACGATACGGCCTTATGTACGACTCCGAAAACGACAGCGAACCCGGCCGCGGGATGGAGCGGGAAAACCTTGGTTCCGAGGTTCCGGCGACGGTGCGTATTGTCGACATCGCCCGCATGGCGGGGGTTTCGACGGCGACGGTCGACCGGGTGATCCACAACCGGGGCAAGGTCTCGGCGGCGAATCTCGCACGGATCAACGCCGTGCTGCAACGGGTCGACTACCGTCCGAATCTGATCGCCCGCACCCTTGCGTCGGGACGCCAATATGTCATTGCCGTGGTGATGCCTCGCTTTGCGGCGGGGGAATACTGGGCCGATTTCGAGGCGGGAGTCGCGCAGGCCGAGGCCGAGGCGCGCCGTTACAACGTTACGGTCCGGCGCTACTGTTTCGATCAGTACGACGGGGCGTCGTTCGAGGCGCTGTTGGCGACGCTGCGCGACGAACCCTTCGACGGCGCGGTTCTTGCGACGCTCTTCGCCGAGCGCGTGATCCCCTTCACCGCGGAGCTGGACGCCCGGGGCATCCCTTACGTCTTTGTCGATTCGGACCTCCCGGCCTGCAACCGCCTGGCCTACTGCGGAACGTCGTCGTTCGACGCCGGGGCAGTGGCAGCCCGCCTGCTCTGCGAAGGGCTGGAGCCGGGGGCCGATCTGGTCGTGGGGAAGATCCTTCACCGGGGTGACGGAGGTTCGAACCAGTGCCGGGAGCGCGAGCGCGGCTTCCGGGACTACCTCGAACGTCACGATTTCCGCGGTGAGTTGTACGACGTGGCGTTGCGTCTCGACGACGAAGCCTACAACGCCCGCCGTCTCGACGAACTCTTCGCGGTCCATCCCTCGGTGGCCGGGGCCGTGACCTTCAATTCGACCTGCTACATCCTGGCGGGCTACCTGGCCGCACGTCCCGCACGCCGGGTGCGGCTGGTGGGTTACGACGTGATCGACCGCAACCGGCGGATGCTGGCCGACGGCGTGGTGACGGCCCTCGTGGCCCAGCGCCCGGAGGTGCAGGGTTACCGCGGGGTGATGTCGCTGTGCGGGTGGCTGGTCGAGGGGCGCCGCCCCGGAACGGTCGGAAACCTGCCGATCGACATCCTGCTCAAAGAGAATATTTTCTATTATACCAACAATATTATCTGAACCAGCTATGAAAAATCTGTTTGACATCCGCGACCGCGTCGTCGTCGTGACGGGCGGAGCCGGAATCCTGGGACGATCGATCTGCACCTACCTGGCCGAACAGGGCGCCAAGGTCGTCGTATTGGACCGTGACGAGAAGTCGGGCGAGGAGCTCGTGGGCTCGATCCGTGCGAAGGGCGGCGAGGCGCTGTTCCTTACGACCGACGTACTGAACCGCGAGGTGCTGGAGTCCAACCGCGAGGCGATTCTGAAGGCCTACGGCCATATCGACGTGCTGCTGAACGCCGCGGGCGGCAACATGGGCGGTGCGACGATCGCGCCGGACAAGTCGTTCCTCGACCTGGAAATCGACGCCTTCAAAAAGGTCGTGGACCTGAACCTCTTCGGGACGGTGCTTCCGACGACGGTCTTCGGCGAGGCGATGACGGCCCGCAAGAAGGGTGTGATCGTGAATTTCTGCTCCGAGTCGGCGCTTCGTCCGCTGACGCGCGTGGTGGGCTACGGCGCCGCGAAGGCCGCCATCGGCAACTACACGAAGTACATGGCCGCGGAACTGGCCATGAAGTTCAGCCCCGAGATGCGTGTGAACGCCATCGTGCCGGGCTTCCTGCTGACGAACCAGAACCGCACGCTGCTGACCAATCCCGACGGCTCCTATACGGACCGGGCGCGGACGATCATCGCCCACACGCCTGCGGGACGCTTTGCCGAGCCTGAGGAGCTGCTGGGTACGATCCACTACCTGATCAGCGACGCCTCGTCGTTCGTGACCGGGGCGCTGGCCGTTGTCGACGGCGGTTTCGACGCTTTTTCGATCTAAACAGCAACCGGCGGAGGGGCCTGCCGTTGTTCCGTTGCGGGGTTTGTGCTCCGGGCGGCGGCGCACGGCGGGTCTCCGCGAAAAAAATCACAGACATGTATCTTTGCAAACAGTCATGGCGGTGGTACGGTCCGAACGACCCCGTCAGCCTGCAGGACATCCGTCAGGCGGGAGCTACCGATATCGTGAACGCCCTGCACCATATTCCCAACGGCGAGGTGTGGCCCGTGGAGGAGATTCGCAAACGGCAGCAGATGATCGCCGAGGCGGGCCTCGTGTGGTCCGTGGTGGAGAGCATCCCGGTTCACGAACACATCAAGACCCGCACGGGCAACTTCCAGCCCTACATCGAAAACTACAAACAGTCGATCCGCAACCTGGCGGCGTGCGGCATCCACATCATCACCTACAACTTCATGCCGGTGCTGGACTGGAC
>CALUMM010000152.1 GCA_944321755.1 uncultured Alistipes sp. | reverse complement strand
CCCATGGCCTGCGAAAAGCCGAGCAGCGTATAGACAATGCCGGAGATCAGGGCCAGCAGGCCGATCTCCTGGACCCAGGCCGGGGCCTTCCAGGCCGCGAGCAGCAGGCCAATCAGTTCGAGCGTCAGCAAGGTCATTCCCCACAGGCCGCCTTCCAGAAAAAGAGAAAACATGGTCGAAAAATTTTAGGTCGATGATGCGGGACTATTCCCGGATACAAAGATAGACAACGGAGAAGCGCCGAAGCAAAAAATCGGGCGGTCGAAACCCGTCATTCTGCAGTAGAAACCCGCTGCAAGGGAGATTCGGAGCCGCTGCAGCGGCTGTCGGCATTGGAGTCCCGGAAAAATTCACCTATCTTTGTACAACCACAACGCTTCGGATGAAACAGAATCTGCCCGCACTCTGGTGGCTGGTCTCGACCCTGCTGATCGCTCTCGTTTTCGGGGCGATGGGATATGCCTACGACCAGGCGATCCTACTCGCCCTGCTCTTCCTGCCCGGGCTGCTGATTTTGCGCTATTTCATGCCGCAACTCACGCCCGGGAAGCAGCCGAAGATGCTGCTCAACGCCCTGTATCTGCTCGCAGCCGTCGTCGTGATCGAATACCTCGCCCTGATCTTCGGACATCGGGTCGCGTTCGACATGCTGCCCGACACGCTGCCCGGGCCGGTTTTCCATCCGCTCTTCATCCTGTTGCTGATCGCGGTGTTCATCGTCCCGGAGCGGCTGATCGCCCGCTACCTCGAACGCTGTCAGCCGTATGACGATACATTGAGCTTTATCTCCGAACGCCGTCGGATCACGCTCGACCCGGGAGAGATCCTCTATGTCGAATCGAACGACGACGAGGTGTGGATCCATACCGCCTCGGGCGAAGCCTACCGCACGAAGACGCGCATCTCGCAATGGGAGGCACAACTCGACCGGCGGTTCCTGCGCGTGCACCGCTCCTGGATCGTCAACACGGAGCGTATCGACGAATACCGCCCGACCCGCATCCGGATCGGGACGACCGAGATCGAAATCTCCCGCAAATACAAGGAGGCCGTAAGGCAGCGCCTCGGGAAAGAGTAGCCCGTCCCGGAGAGCCGGGCAAGCGGCCGGGCAAACGACCGGACACGGCTGGACACGGCTGGCGTCACCGCCCGGTCCCGAGCATCATCCGGGGAGGAACAGGCCCACCCGGCCGCCGGGCTATCGGTTCATCGCTTCGGCCACGCGGCGGATCGTCGGGAAGGCCTCGCGCACATGCGCCGCAGCCTCTGCGGGCGTACACCACACCACCCGTTCGATCCCCTCCTCGGTCTGGGGCTGCAGCGCCGAGGGCCCCGTCGCCCGGAGTTCGAACCAATGGGTCTGCTTCAGTTCCCAGCGTTCGGTCTTCGGGAACCAGTAGGCGTGCAGCGTCCGGCACAGCGGCCGAACCACCTCGCCCCGCACGCCCGTCTCCTCCTCCACTTCGCGGGCCGCACAGGTTTCGATACTCTCCCCGGCTTCGAGATGCCCTTTCGGAAGGTCCCAACGTCCGTTGCGGTGGATCAGCAGCCACCGCCCCGCTTCGTCCACAACCACCCCGCCGGCCGCCTCCACCCACGCAAACTGCGACGCAAAGGCCCGGAACGTCGCTTCGGGATCGGCCGAAACGACCGCTACGGAGTTGTGCGATTCGAGAAAATTCAGTATCTTGGGGCGCGATACGCCGCCGTCGGACTCCGCCGCCACGGCGTACCACGCTCCGTCGGGCGCCGCATCGGTGAAAAGCAGGGCCTTGTCGGCAAAATAGACGCTACGATTCATGTCTTGAAACTTTTTTCGGAATCCAAAAATACGAATAAATAGGAAAACCTCCACCAAAATGAAAAAAATCATCCTGATGATGGCTATTGCAGCTATGGGGCTGGGCGCCTGCGACCGGCAGCGTCCCGAGCCGCTGAAGATCGACAACGCCCTGACGGCCGAAGAGATTGCCGCCGGGCGCTTCACCCCCGAGGTGATGTGGAAGATGAGCCGCGCGGGCGGCGCCGTGCTCTCGCCCGACGGCAAACGCTTCGTCTACCAGCAGACCGACTACAACCTGGCCGAAAACCGCGGCGTGACAACTCTCTGGGTCGAGGAGCTCGACACGAAGGCCGTCACGCGCCTGACCGACTGCACGTCGAACAGCCTCGCACCCCGCTGGAGCGCCGACGGGCAGCGGATCTACTTCCTCTCGGACCGCAGCGGTTCGATGCAGGTCTGGGAGATGTCGTCAGCGGGCGGCAATGCGCGTCAGCTGTCGGATTTCGGGCGCGACGTCGAGGGATTCGGCATCTCGCCCCGCGGCGACAAGGCGTGGTACGTACAGCGCGTACAGGTCGCCGCCCGCCGTTCGGCCGACATCCACAAGGACATGGACAAGTCGAAAGCCCGGATCTACGACGACCTGATGGCCCGCCACTGGGACTACTGGGATGAGGGCGAATACCTGCACATTTTCGTCGGCGACTTCGGGCCCGACGGCTTGAAGGAGGGTCGGGACATCCTCGGCCCGGAGGCTGCCTGGGATGCTCCGCTGGCCCCCTACTTCGACATGGCCGAGATCGCCTGGAACCACGCCGGAACGATGCTGGCCTATACCTGCAAACCGCTCACCGGCACGGCCTACGCCGTCTCGACCGACTCGGACATCTTCGTCTACGACGTCGCCTCGCAGCAGACGCAGAACATCTGCAAGCCCACCAACCTCAACACCGGAGAACCGATCGAACGGCTGCAGGAGAACCTCCCGGGCTATGACAAGTATCCCGTCTGGTCGCCCGACGACTCGAAGATCGCCTTCCTTTCGCAACGGCGCGCAGGCAACGAGTCGGACAAGTCGCGGCTCTTCCTCTACGACTGCGCCACGGCCGAGATGCGCGACCTGACGGAGGATTTCGACTACAACGCCATGAATGTCGTCTGGGAGGGCAACGACCGCGTGTGGTTCATCTCCCCGATCGAGGCCACGCACCAGATCTGCCGCGTGGCGACGGTCGACGGCGAAGTGGAGGTGCTGACCGAGGGCGACCACGACATCAACGCCTTCACGACGGGCGGCGGACGCATCGTCGCCGAGCTGTGCACGATCTCCTCGGCCCCGGAGTTCTACGAGGTGAACACGGCCGACGGCGCCCTGACGCAACTCTCCGGGATTAACAACGCCATCTACGAAAATATCCGCATGGGCGAAGTCCAGAAGCGCTGGGTGCGGACCACCGACGGCAAGCAGATGCTCACGTGGGTGATCCTCCCGCCCGACTTCGACCC
>CALUMM010000151.1 GCA_944321755.1 uncultured Alistipes sp. | reverse complement strand
CATCGGACTGGTGGACTTCCTGCGCGACACCCCGACGACGGACGGACTGCACGAACTCGAAGGAACCGAGCAGAACGACGACCCCGCCGCAGGCTCCGCATCGAAACGGGCCGAACACCGGGCCTTCCTGATGAAGCATGTCTTCCGCAATCCGTTGATCTGGATTCTCGGCGTGGCGAACTTTTTCGTCTATGTCGTCCGCTTCTCGGTGCTGGACTGGGGCCCTTCGCTCCTGAGTCAGTCCAAAGGGGTCAGCATGGCGCATGCCGGCTGGCTTGTGGCGATGTTCGAGATCGCCGGAATCCTCGGCATGCTCTTCGCCGGATGGGCTACGGACCGCTGGCTGAAGGGCCGGGCACACCGCACCTGCGTCTTCTGTATGGCCGGAGCGGCCCTCTTCGTCTTCCTCTTCTGGCAATTACCCGCCGATGCCCCGATCTGGCTGCTCTTCACCACACTCTGCGCCGCCGGATTCTGCATCTACGGGCCCCAGGCCCTCATCGGAATCGCGGCCGCAAACCAGGCCACCAAAAAGGCTGCCGCAACGGCAAACGGCCTGACCGGGCTGTTCGGCTACGCCTCGACACTGGTCTCGGGTGTCGGACTCGGATTCGTCGCCCAGCACTACGGCTGGAACTGGGCCTATGTGGGAATTCTCGGCATGGCTCTGATCGGAATGGCGGTCTTTCTGCTGATGTGGGGAGCCCGGGCCGATGGCTACGCGGAGCAGACTTCCCGCAAATAGTGCCCCGGATTTTCCGCAGATTCCAAAAAGGGAATCCCGGGCACACGTTTTTGCTTGGGGGAGAGCGGATTTTTTCCTATATTTGTTCTTGATAGGCGTTGTCACACTTGTTTTTGTCTGGAAAATCATGTTGAGTATTGCTGAACGGCACAAATATATTCTCGATACGCTGAACGAACACGGCTTCGTGCGTATCACCGATATTGCCCGCGAATTAGGCGTGACGAAGGTCACCATCCGCAAAGATGTAAAGATCCTTGAAAGCAAGGGCCTGCTTTACAAGGTACATGGAAGTGCCCGGCCGGCAAACCCGCATGTCGCCGATCTCGACGTACACGTCAAGGACAACATCAACCGTGACGCCAAACGCGCCATTGCACGGCGTGCCGTGGAGCTCCTCGACGACAACGATTCGGTGATCGTGGCGTCGGGATCCACGATCTACGCCTTTGCCGAAGAGATCCGCATGCGTCCGTGGCACCATCTGAACATCGTCACACCGTTCCTGCGGCTCGGCGTGCTTCTCAACGAGGTCGAGAACATCGACGTCGTGCAGCTGGGCGGCACGATCCACAAGAAATCCCTCTCGGTTCTGGGCAGCGAGACGGCCCGGGCCCTTGATGACTGCATCTGTTCGAAACTCTTTTTCGGGGTTGACGGGATCGACCTCGAACATGGAATCACCACCTCGACGATCGAAGAGGCCCAGTTGACACGCCGGATGATGGCCGTAGCCTCGAAGACAATCGTATTGGCCGACTCCACCAAATTCGGACAACGTGGATTCGGGCGTATCGGTTCGCTGGAGGATGTCGACGTAATCGTAACCGACGGTGAAGTCTCCGAACAGATGGCCGCCGCACTCGAAGAGGCCGGAGTAGATCTGATCGTCGTCAAATAACGCCGGGGGGGGGAGAGAGAAAGAGGGAGAGAGGGAGAGAGGGAGAGAGAAAGAGAGAAAGAGAGAAAGAGAGAAAGAGAGAAAGAGGGAGAGTGAGAGAACGTGTGTGAGTGAGGAGTGAGGGCGGAAGAAAAGGGGAGAAGGAGAGGAAGAAGAGAGGAAGAGTCCGGCTGCCCCGGAATCCCGATAAACAGGGTAAACAAACCAACACCCCCGCCCCAAACCTTCTCCCGCCACACCCCGTGCCAACAGAAGCCGAGATAAAAAAATCCGGTGTGGGATACCGGAATGCGCGCAATTTTTTTATTTTTGTAGGAGTGAATCCGGACTGACAGAACCGGGACATTTCATCCTATGAAACTGATCTTCGAAATCGAATACCACACCCAATGGGGTGAGCGGCTCGTGCTGCTGTGCGAGAAGCGGAAAATCGGCATGGAGTATGCCGAAGACGGCATCTGGCGCGCCGAAACCGAAATCCGGACATCCAGAAGCTACCTGACATACCGCTATGCCGTCGAACGGGAAAACTCCATCATCCGTACCGAATGGCTGGCTCACTCGCTCCACATCCCGCCATTGCCCGCCCGGCAGAAAATCCGAATCCTTGACCGATGGCTGGAGATCCAACCCGATGCTCCCTTCTATTCCGCGGCCTTCACGCACGGAATATTCCGCCGCACAGCCCGATCGGAGGTCCGACACGCCCCCACTGCAATCGGCGGAGAACCCGCTACGGCAAACGTGTGGCTGCGGATCCTGCAGCCCGCAATCCACTCCGACGAAACACTGGCCCTCGCCGCCGAAGCCCTCGACAACTGGCAGCGGATTATCCCTCTCGACGACATCGACTTCCCCGTCTGGGGGTGTACCTGCGCCCTGCCCGCCGGATGCCCATACAAACTGCTGATCGCTGACCGATCGACACTCGAACCTATCCAATGGGAGGTGGGGCCCAACCGAATCTGGAATATGAACGACGCCGAGGATGAGATCCGGCTCGATGCTTCCCTGCTCACCCGATTCCCCGAACGGCCCTGGCGAAGTGCAGGAACCGCTATCCCGGTCTTCTCGCTCCGATCCGAGATGAGTTTCGGTGTCGGAGAGTTCCTCGATCTCAAACTCCTCATCGACTGGGCGGCAGCAACCCGACAGCGCGTCATCCAGGTCCTTCCCATCAACGACACCTCGATGACCGGAACCTGGGAGGACTCCTACCCCTACAACGCCAATTCGAGCTTCGCGCTCCACCCGCAGTTCCTGAGACTCACCGAGGCCGGCGTTGTGGAGGACGACGAGTACCGCCGCCTGCGCGACGAACTGAACGACCTGCCCGAAGTCGATTACGAACGCGTCAACCGAACCAAGCAGCGGCTGTTGCGAAAGGCCTTCGCGCAGAATGCCGCCTATACGGCCTCCCGGCCCGATTACCAGGTATTCCTCGATGAAAACCGATCGTGGCTCCTGCCCTATGCCGCCTACTGCTCGCTCCGGGACGAGCTCGGAACGGCAGACTTCGCGCAATGGGGAGACATGGCCCGCTTCGACCGCAAACGCGTCGAGGAATACTGCCTGCGCAAGCGCGACGAGGTGGCATTCCACTGCTACGTCCAGTTCTACCTCCACCTGCAGCTCTCCGAGGTCTGCCGTTA
>CALUMM010000150.1 GCA_944321755.1 uncultured Alistipes sp. | reverse complement strand
AAAATGTCACGTACAGATTTTAATACATTACTGGAAGCCGGTGCGCACTTCGGTCACCTGAAGCGCAAATGGAACCCGAAAATGGCTCCGTACATCTTCATGGAGAAGAACGGCATCCACATCATCGACCTGCACAAGACGGTGCTGAAGGTTGATGAGGCCGCTGCAGCGCTGAAGCAGATCGCCAAGAGCGGTCGCCGGGTGCTGTTCGTAGCCACGAAGAAACAGGCCAAGGAGATTGTTGCCGAAAAGGTTGCAGCCGTCGGGATGCCCTACGTCACGGAGCGTTGGGCAGGCGGTATGCTGACCAACTTCCCCACCATACGTAAAGCCGTCAAGAAAATGGCCACCATCGACAAGATGACCAACGACGGCACGTTCGATAACTTCTCGAAGCGCGAGAAACTCCAGATTGCCCGCCAGCGTGCGAAACTGGAGAAGAACCTGGGTTCGATTGCCGACCTGACCCGTCTTCCGGCCGCGCTGTTCGTCGTTGACGTACAGAAGGAGGCCAACGCCGTGAAGGAGGCCAAGCGGCTGAGCATCCCCGTCTTTGCAATGGTAGATACTTGTTGTGATCCGACCGACATTGATTACGTAATTCCTGCAAATGACGATGCTGCGAAGTCGATAGCGGTGATTGTGGACGCCATGTGCGCCGCCATCGCCGAAGGAACGGAGGAGCGCAAGCTGGAGAAGGAGAAGGAGGCACAGGAGGCTGAGGCTGAGGGTGCCGCCGCCAAGAAAGAGGGCAAACCGCGCATCAAGAAGGCCGTGAAGGCATCGATTGATGCCGAGGAGGCTGCCGTAGCGGAGGTTGTTGCCGCAGTTGAGACTCCTTACGAGGAGCCTGCCGAGGAGGCTGAAGCTCCCGCCGAGGAGGCCGAAGCAGAAAAGGCAGAGTAATTTCCCGCCGGGGTCCGACCGGGGCCGCAAAGACCGGGGGGTGATTTCTTCCGCCGGGGCCCGACCGGGGCTGCAAAGACCGGGGGGGGTGATTTCTTCCGCCGGGGTCCGATCGGGAAGTTCCCTTTGAAAAGGCCGGACCGGGATAATTTGTAAGTAGAAACAATCGAAAAAACAAAAAAAGACTATGGAAATCAAAGCTGCTGATGTAATGAAGCTCCGCAAGATGACCGGTGCCGGTATGATGGACTGCAAGAAGGCGCTCATCGAGGCTGAAGGCGACTATGCGCGTGCTCAGGACATTATCCGCGAGAAGGGCAAGCTCGTCGTGGCAAAGCGTGCGGACCGCACGGCTTCGGAGGGCGTTGTCGTGACGAAGATCGTGGGCCAGAAGGCCTACATCCTCTGCCTGGCGTGCGAGACGGACTTCGTGGCACAGAACGCCGAGTATACGGCTTCGGCCGAGGCGATGTTGGAGGTAGCGGTTGCTGCCGACGCTGCCGACCGCGATGCACTGCTGGCGACGAAGAACGCCGAGGGCCACACCGTCGAGGAGATGGTTACCGAGAAATCGGGCCAGACGGGCGAGAAGATCGAGCTGGCCTACTATGCCCGCATCGAGGCTCCCTACTGCGCTGCCTACGTACACTTCAACAAGAAGCTGGGTACGCTGCTGGGCTTCAACAAGGAGGTTCCGGCCGAGGTTGCCCACACGGTAGCCATGCAGGCTACGGCGATGGCTCCGGTCTCGATTTCGGAGGCCGACTGCCCGGCCGAGGTTGTCGAGCACGAGCGCAAGATCGCCGTGGAGGCCATGAAGCAGGATCCGAAGAACGCCAACAAGCCGGAGGCCATTCTGGAGAAGATCGCCGAGGGCAAGATGCGCAAGTTCTTCGAGGAGAACACGCTGCTGAACCAGGCTGTGGTAGGCGAGAAGGAGACGATCGCCGAGTTCATCCACAAGGCCGACAAGGAGGCTACGGTGATTGCCTACAAGCGTTTCGCGCTGGGCGAGTAATCGTACCGTACATACCGTCAGAGACAGACCGGGGTAGGGAAAACCTGCTCCGGTCTGTTTTTTTGTGCAGGCGGGGCAGGGTGTTGGAGGTTTCAGAATCAACAGCCGTCCGGGGGCGGGGCAAAAACTGTTCCGGTCTGTTTTTTTGTGCAGGCGGGGCAGGCGTTAGAGCCCGCACCGTTTCAGCAGCCACAGGGGGTATCTGCGAAAGGCCCCGAGCCGCATCCAGAACCGCGCCAGCAGCAGGTGGAGGGGAGTGCACGCCACGGCGCCGTAGATTCGTCCGCGGGGGATGGATTCGGTGCCGACGGGATTGCCGTCACCCTGGAGGGTGATCCGCTCCGCTCCGACGCGGCGGATCCGATGGATGACGAACCGCCCGGCATCGGTCTGGCCCAGCACGACATGTCCGCGCTGCAGGTCGTCCGGCCGGATCGGATGCAGCCGGATGCGGGCTCCGCTCCGGAAAAAGGGAAGCATACTCTGCCCTTCGATCCGCACGGTGACTTCACGGCCTTCGCCGAGGAGATCGCGGAGCAGTTCGAAACCGGCCTGATGGGAAGTTATCTGCATGGTCGGTCGGGATTTTCCGGGCCGGGCCGGAGTGGGGAGAGGGGTGCCCCGAAGAGGTTCTCGCAGGCGAGCCGGGCAGCCTCGGCATCGGGACGGCATTCTAACCGGTAGACGGGAACCAGTCCGATTATCTGCCCGAGCAGGGTGCAGACGGCATCCTGAAGGCGGGTGTCGCGGATGAAGGCGGGGGGAGTCGAGGGAAAGAGCGCTCCGAAAGCTTCGATCGGGGAGAGGCGTCGGATTCGGTTTTCGGGGGCCTGGACGAGCCGCACGATGGCAGCGACGGGACAGGATTCGTTGCGGTAGCAGGGGACCTTGCCGCTCCAGGGGGATCCCCAGACGCGGACCGTACCGTCCGCAAGCCCGAGAATAGGGCTGTCGTCGTTGAGCAGCGCGGAGCCGGGGATATTTTCGCGCCACAGTCGGCTGTGGGTGCTCTTGCCGGTTCCGGATTCGCCGAGGAAGAGGATCCCACGGCCTCGGTAGCGGATTGTCGAGGCGTGGATAGCCACGGCATTCCGGTGGAGTGCGGTAAGGTTGAAGAGGGTCCAGAGACCGAACCGGAAGAGGGCGGGGTGGTGTGCGGGGGTGAAGTCGCAGCAGGCGTGGAGGCCTTGTTCCGGGATCCGGAATTGAGCCGGGAGTGAACCGTCCCGGGGTGACATTTCGAGGAGAAATCCGGCCTGGTCGCATCCGAACCGGCAGTCGGCATCGGCGTCGGTGAAATTGAAGCGGTGGAGTTCGTGCCATCCGGCGGCCCGCTGGATACGGGCAGCGGACTCCAGGATCAGTTCCGGCCCGGAGCAGGTTTTCGGGGCGACCTCGACCCCTGCAGCCCTCGCCCGCGCGACCGCCTCTCCCGGGGCGACCTCGGGCCCTGCGGCCCTCGTCCGCCCGAACGCCTCTTCCGGGGCGACCTCGGACCTTGCGGCCCTCGCCCGCCCGGCTGCCTCTCCCGGAGCGACCTCGATCCCTGCGACCCTCGCCCGCCCGGCTGCCTCTCCCGGGGCGACCTCGGACCTTGCGGCCCTCGCCCGCGCGACCGCCTCTCCCGGGGTGACCTCGG
>CALUMM010000149.1 GCA_944321755.1 uncultured Alistipes sp. | reverse complement strand
GCCGAAAAGTGCGTATCTTTGCCGTAACACAAAATGACATTCGCCATGAAGAAGCTCGTGGTTTTCACCGGCGCGGGGATGAGCGCCGACAGCGGCCTGGCGACGTTCCGCGATTCGGACGGTCTGTGGGCCAACTACCGGATCGAGGATGTCTGCACGCCGGAGGCTTTGGCGCGGAACCGGGCGCTGGTCATCGAATTCTACAACAAACGGCGCCGCGAGATGCTTGCGGCGCGACCCAACGCGGGCCACGAAGCCATCGCGGCGCTGGAGCGGGATTTCGCGGTGGAGGTCGTGACGCAGAATGTCGACGACCTGCACGAACGGGCGGGCTCGACGCACGTGACGCACCTGCACGGCGAACTGCGCAAACTGCGCTCGACGCGCAACCCGGACCTCATCGTCCCGATCGAGGGGTGGGAGCAGGCGTTGGACGCCACGGCGCCGGACGGCTCGCTGCTGCGCCCGCATATCGTCTTCTTCGGCGAATCGGTGCCGATGTTCGAACGGGCGGCGGAGATTGCCGCACGGGCCGAGATCATGGTCGTCGTGGGAACGTCGCTGGCGGTCTACCCGGCGGCCTCGCTGGTGCGCTATGCGCAGCCGGGGGTTCCGATCTACCTTGTGGACCCCGGACACCCCGATACGACGGGCATCCGCAACCCGCTGACCGTCATTTCGAAACGCGCCGCCGAGGGCGTTCCCGAACTGGCCGCACTGCTGCGCCGGACTTTTCTGAACCAGTAGCCTCCCGGAAATAATGTCGGTCTATTTCATGCTGGAAATGCTTGGGACGCTGGCCTTTGCGATCAGCGGCATCCGGCTCGCCTCGGCCAAACGTTTCGACTGGTTCGGGGCCTACGTCGTGGGCTTCACGACGGCCATCGGGGGCGGGACGCTGCGCGACCTGATGCTGTCGCAGACCCCCTTCTGGATGCTGGACAGCGTCTACCTCGTCGTTACGGCCATCGCCCTGGGGATCGTCATCCTCTTCGGGCGCTACCTCATCCGGCTGAACAACACGTTCTTCATCTTCGACGCCATCGGACTGGGTCTGTTCACGGTCGTGGGCATCGAGAAGACCCTTGCGGCGGGTTTCCCGTTGTGGGTGGCGGTCATCATGGGGACGATGACCGGTGCGGCGGGGGGCGTGCTGCGGGACATTCTGATCAACGAGGAGCCGTTGATTTTCCGCAAGGAGATCTACGCGCTGGCCTGCATTTTCGGGGGCTTTGTCTTTTGGGTGTGCCGCCTGGCGGGCCTGGAGGGTGCGGCGTTGCAGATCACGACGGCCGCGGCGGTGATTGCCGCGCGGGTTGTGGCGGTGCGCTTCGGGCTGCGGCTCCCGGTATTGAAATAGCGGATTTTCCGGAACGCCCTGTTTTTTATCACCTTCGGACGGATCGGGTTGGATCCGTTCGGAAAAAATCCGTATCTTTGTCTGATTTTAAATTTCACATATCCAAACACATGAAACCTTTTTACCTGCTGGCCCTCGCTGCCACCCTTGCCTTTGCCGGATGCAAAAAGGACAAGGATGAGAATTTTCCCCCCCCCGCAAAGTCTGACCGTTGAACAGACCGACTACACGCTCGACGCCTTCGAGGAACGGACCGCAACGGCTGCGTTCACCGCAAAGGACGACTGGACCCTCTCGATCGTGTACGACAATGCCGAAGCCGGGGATGAAACCGGAACCGCGTGGCTGACGGCCGATGCCGCGGGCGGTGCGGCGGGCGAGCAGAGCGTCGGGATGTCGGCCGTCCGGAATTTCCAGGCATCGCCCCGCACGGCCTATGTCGATCTCGTCTGCGGGGAGCAGACTGTGCGTCTGACCGTCACCCAGACGGGCCTGTCCGACGACATGGATTTCACCGCCCTCTTCGACGAGACCTTTGCGCAGAAGTTGCAGGAACGGGATATTGTCGCCGAAGCCGAAAAGATCACGATGCAGGAGATGCAAAGCATGGCCGCAATGGCCGAACTGGATATTTCGGGAACTTACAGTAATCCCGGCTCCCTGACCTCCCTGCGAGGCATCGCGTATTTCGAATCGCTGACGTCGTTGAACTGCAACCTCAATCAGTTGCCGATGCTGGATGTCAGCCAAAACACGGCGCTGACGGAGTTGGAATGCGAAGACAATCCCGGCGACGGGGAGTCGACCTTTCCGTTGACAGTCTGGAATGATTTCAATCCGAACAATATTTTCGACTATTTCAGCAAGAAAACTTGGGAATACGGAGGTAAAACCATCACCATCCAATACGAATACAAAACAGCAGAGTAACATATCGCTTCATAAGCAACGGACCTGTCCTTTGGCAGGTCCGTTTTTGCATTTTATAACGGTCGAAGCGCGGAATAGCTTCGGAAACCCTTCGGCATCCCCTCGCCCATAGAACCCGGCTCTTAACCGGGCGCTTTTTGAGTCGGCAAAAAGCGCCGCAAAAACCGCCCGGCACGATGAAAAAACCGGAAAGACGCGGCCTAACATTGGCGCCGGGCGACTATTCGCGGGTTTGCAAGCAAACCGTCCCCGGCGCTCGCATTTTTAGTCCGCATCTTCCTTTTCGGTTTTTTCATCAAGCCGGAATTCCCCTGCGCACAAACCTCCTTATAAAAAGCGGCTCCGTGCTCCCGTCCCTCGTCATTCCCCGCTTGACGGGGAATCCATTATCGTGCAAGAACTGGATTCCCGCTTTCGCGGGAATGACCGGTCTAAGAGACCGGTTTTGTGGGCTGCTGAACCTTTAGCAGTTTCCGAAGCCTTTACCCGCGTCGTCTGGCGTCCGCCGCACTCTCGATTTTCGCGGAAAAAGAATCTTCGGAATTCCTCGCGCCCGGAACGGGAGGCTGTAAAGGCTTGATCTTACTGCACCCGTTCAGCGAGGATTTCCGAAGATTCCCGCGAAAAGCAACTTGCGGCTGGTTTTGGTGGTACCTTTTGCCATCAAAAGGTACCGGTTTAAGAAACCGGTTTTAGGGGCGAAGGTGTCAATGAAGGGTTTCCGAAGCAGTTCCGCGCCTCGACCGTTGGCCGATGCGGGTAAAAGGTTCGGAAACCCCAATAAGGCTCCGCAGCCCCTAAAAACCCTTTTTTAAAGGGTCCTTGAAATAGAGGTCGAGGAGCTCCTTGGCGGCGACGAACGACGAGATCTTGTCGTCGAGGACGCGCTGCTCGTACTCGGCAATCTTGCCCTCGACGGCAGGGTCGCGGTAGAAACTGCTCCGCAGCGCCTCGTTGATCGTCTCGTACATCCAGTATTTGTTCTGGCGGTTGCGGTTGTGCTGGAAGTAGCCGTTGCGCTGAATGTGGTCGAGATACTCCTCGACGCCCTTCCAAACCTCCTCCAGCCCGGCATGCGTCACGGCCGACGAGGTGTAGACCTTGGGCCGCCAGCCCGATTCCGGTACGGGGAACAACCGCAGGGCCCCCTGGAACTGCGTGCGGGCCAACTCGGCCTTGTGGATGTTCTCGCCGTCGGCTTTCGTGATGACCATCAGATCGGCCATCTCCATGATGCCGCGCTTGATGCCCTGCAACTCGTCGCCGGCGCCCGAGATCTGCAACAGCATGAAGAGGTCCACCATCGAGTGCACGGCCGTTTCGGACTGCCCGACGCCCACGGTCTCGATGAAGATGACGTCGAAACCGCCGGCTTCGCACAGGACGATGGTCTCACGGGTCTTGCGTGCGACGCCTCCGAGCGACCCGGCCGAGGGGGAGGGGCGCACGAAGACCGCTGGGTTGTTGCAGATGCTCTCCATGCGGGTCTTGTCGCCGAGGATCGAGCCGCCGCTGCGCTCCGACGAGGGGTCGAT
>CALUMM010000148.1 GCA_944321755.1 uncultured Alistipes sp. | reverse complement strand
CAGATGAACTACCTGGTGGAGTCGTGGGGCGGCAAGTACCAGGACCAGGAGGTTTCGGCCAAGAAGGGCCTGAACCTCGACAAACTGCTGGAGAAGGTGCTGCTGGAGGCCGAAATGCTCGACCTGAAGGCCAATCCGAACAAAAAGGCCGTGGGTACGGTGATCGAGTCGACGCTGGACAAGGGCCGCGGCTACGTCTCGACGGTGCTCGTACAGAACGGTACGCTGCACGTGGGCGACGTGATTCTCTCGGGAACCTACACGGGCCGTGTGAAGGCGATGTTCAACGAGAACGGCAAGAAGGTCACCGAAGCCGGGCCTTCGACCCCGGTACAGGTGCTGGGACTCAACGGCGCCCCGCAGGCCGGCGACCTCTTCAACGTGATGGACGACGACCGTTCGGCACGCGAGATCGCCAACAAGCGCGAGCAGCTGCAGCGGATGCAGGGCATCATGACGCAGAAGCACGTGACGCTCGACGAGATCGGCCGCCGCATCGCCATCGGCTCGTTCAAGGAGCTGAACATCATCGTCAAGGGAGACGTCGACGGATCGGTCGAGGCGATGTCGGGCTCGCTGATCAAGCTCTCGAAGGAGTCCGTACAGGTGAACGTGATCCACGCGGCCGTGGGTCAGATCTCCGAATCGGACGTGCTGCTGGCCGCCGCGTCGAACGCCATCATCGTGGGCTTCCAGGTGCGACCGTCGGCCTCGGCGCGCAAGCTGGCCGAGAAGGAGGAGATCGAAATCCGTCTCTACTCGATCATCTACGACGCCATCAACGACATCAAGGATGCCATCGAGGGCATGTTGGAGCCGGTGATGAAGGAGGAGATCGTCGCCTCGGTGGAGGTGATGGAGATCTTCAAGATCTCGAAGGTCGGAACGGTTGCGGGCTGTATCGTGCGCGAAGGCAAACTGCAGCGCTCGACGCCGATCCGCGTGATCCGCGACGGTATCGTGATCTACACCGGCAAACTGGGCTCGCTGAAGCGGTTCAAGGACGACGTGAAGGAGGTCACCGTGGGCCAGGACTGCGGTCTGAACATCGAATCGTACAACGACATCAAGGTCGGCGACATCGTCGAAGGCTACGAACAGGTCGAGGTAAAACGCAAATAGTGTACGGCGCACGGTTCCGGAATCCGGGGCCGTGCCCCCCTTTATCGGAAAGAACGAACTAACAGATAGACTAACCATTTAGCAATTTTAGGCAGCAATGACTAACCCTATCCATTTCACCACGCCCGATGAGGCCGTCAAGGTCATCAAATCGGGCGACCACGTGCACTTGAGCTCCGTAGCTTCGGCTCCTCAGTGCCTGATCAATGCCATGTGCCGCCGCGGCGAGGCGGGCGAACTCAAGGATGTGCACATCCACCACCTGCACACCGAAGGCCCGGCCCCCTATGCGGATCCGAAATTCGAGGGTATCTTCCAGCTCGACTCGTTCTTCGTGGGCGCGAACGTGCGGAAAGTGACCCAGAGCGGTTATGCGGACTACATTCCGGTCTTCCTGAGCGAGACGCAGAAACTCTACCGTTGCGGGGCCGTACCGTGCAACGTGGCGATGATCCAGGTCTGCCCGCCGGACAAGCACGGCTACGTATCGCTGGGCACGTCGGTTGATGCGACGCTGGCGGCCGTGGAGTGTGCCGACTATGTGATCGCGGTGGTGAACAAGCACGTACCGCGCGCCTTCGGCCAGGCGATGATCCCGATGTCGAAGATCGACATCTTCGTCGAGGACGACACGCCGCTCATAGAGGCGAAGTTCTCGGAGCCGAACGAGGTCGAGAAGGCCATCGGCCGCCACTGTGCCGCCCTGATCGAGGACGGCGCCACGCTGCAGATGGGTATCGGAGCCATTCCGAACGCCGTGCTGAGCCAGCTGGGCGACCACAAGAATCTGGGTGTCCACACGGAGATGTTCGCCGACGGCGTGCTGCCGCTGGTCGCCAAGGGCGTGATCAACGGTGAGGCGAAGAAAACCGACCCGGGGAAGATGGTTTCGACGTTCCTGATGGGTTCGCAGGCCGTCTACGACTTCATCGACGACAACCCGGGCGTGCTGATGATGGATGTGGGCTACACGAACGACCCGTACATCATCTCGCAGAACGACAACTTCGTGGCCATCAACTCGGCCCTGCAGATCGACCTGACGGGACAGGTCAGCGCCGATTCGCTGGGCACAAAATTCTGGTCCGGGGCGGGCGGTCAGATCGACTTCGTTTACGGCGCCTCGCTGTCGAAGGGCGGCAAGGCGATCATCGCCATGCCTTCGATTACGAACAAGGGGGTTTCGAAGATCTGCCCGACGCTGCTCGACGGTGCGGGAGTTGTGACGACGCGGTTCCATGTACATTGGGTCGTTACGGAGTACGGAGCCGTGGATCTCTACGGCAAGTCGATGCAGGAGCGTGCCCGTCTGTTGATGACGATTGCGCACCCGTCGGCTCAGGAGGAGCTGGACCGTGCCGCCTTCGAGCGCTGGGGTTCGCACCACCACTATATCAAGAGCTACATGGGCAAATAAGGCTCAGCAGCGACCAAACACGAACGCCTCCCTGCCGGACAGGGAGGCGTTTTTCTTTCATCGGCAGCCTGAGAGGGAGGGGGGGGGCAGCCATCGGGCCCGTCAATTCGCAATTCCACGGCAAATGGTCCGGATCGATCGATTTTCCAACTCCTTTGCCGTAAAAAATTGCCCCGAATTTGATATTCTACGGGCGACTTTTCGTATCTTTGCAGAGAACCAAAACATTTTATTTATTTGAGATAATAAAGCGATCAACCATACCCAAACGCCGGAATTAAGGTACAAACGGCCTCCGGCACTCACATAAAAAGCGTTAACTTTACGTCTTGCATATCGAAATCTGGAAAATTTCACATTGTGGCAAGAGAAGTGGAGTTGATGCTCACGTATTTTGCGTGGGCTTCACTTTCTCGTTTTGCCACAAGGTATTCCAGAACCTCGATATGCAGAAGGAAAAGGGATGTCCCACGTTTTTTATGTTCATAACCGAAACCCGAACATAAACCCGGCATCTTGGGACGGATGCAGCCCATAACATCATGCACTACTACTTACTGCTTCCCCTCTTCAGCCTGCTGCCGGTCATTGCAGCGATCCTGATTACACGTCCGCTCTGGAAAATGCGGGAACTCTCCAACGAAACCATCCAAGGTTTGGGTTTGCTGGTCATGCTGGGCGGGATGCTCAGCTGTCTCATCCTGATCTTCCACACCCCCGAACTCTGGATCGGAAGCATAAGCCTGCTATTTCTGTTCTTCAATCTGAAGGCCTTCAAAATCTACGAACGGAAACTTCATACCACCCGATGTCCTCAATGCCGCACACGTCATCTGCAGATTCGCCGGATAAACAGTCGCATTTTCCAGATCTATTGCCATCATTGTGGTTTTTGCGACGAATGGCGGCGTTAAGAATGACGATTTACGGGCGGCAGAGGCATTGTAAGGATCAGAACAAATCTCCACTCCCAAACCTTATAACCTCCTCATAAGCCCCGGCAGCAGGGAACCGGCTCCGATCCCTGCTGCTCTCGGTTGCCCCTAAAAGAGCATTTCCAGGGGCGGCCGATCGGCACATGGATCAGACGCAAATCCCCGCTCCCAAACTTTATAATCACCCCATAAAGCCCCTCCTATCAAGGAGGGGTTTAGGTCGTCTTAAGAAGACGGTTTCAGGGGCGTCCGGACCATGGTAAGGATCCGCAACAAATCCCCACTGCTCCCAAATACACACAAAAAAAGGTCAGATCGATTGATCTGACCTTGAAGAGGCGGCTACCTACTCTCCCACGGGATAACCGCAGTACCATCGGCGTAAGTGAGCTTAACTT
>CALUMM010000147.1 GCA_944321755.1 uncultured Alistipes sp. | reverse complement strand
TCTTGAGGTCATAGCCCTGGCTCCAGGCGATCTCCTTGAGCATGAAGACCGGATTGAAGTAGTACGAGAAGGAGTTGCCCAGGATGAGGACCTTCTTGGTCTGGGTCGGCTTTTTCGTTCCGAAGTTCTGGGCATTCACGGCCGTGAACCCGAAGTCGGGCATACTGCTGGCACCCTGCGAGGTGACGTTGATGTTCTGGGCGCTGCCGTCGCAGGTCATCGATCCCACGGCCCGGCAGCGGATCTGAAGCTGCCCGTCGGTCCCCGGGTTGTCGAACGTCATGGCCTGCAGCACGGTGGTGTACTGATACGAATCCGCAGCTCCCGAACCCGTCGAGACGTCGCCCGAGCATTTGTAGGTGTAGCGGATCGAGGGATCCTCCTCGGCCGTGAGCAGATCCTCCTCGACGCTCTTCCAGACTCCGCCGTCGAGGTATTCGACGATCCAGTACTTCGGCGACTTGGCATCACCGGCCATCGTGGCGTCGAATTCGATGGTCGAACCGGCCGACAGATTCTGGGCATTGAAGGTGAAGAGCCAGTAGTCGCCCTCGACCATCGTGCTGACATTGGGGTTCTTGCCCTTGACCGTGCAGGTGAAGGGTGCGTCGGCATGGGCGTCGCCGCGCACCACCGAGATGCAGCCTGCCGCGCCGTTCGTCGCCGGAATCAGGTGGCGCGTCGGCCACAGCGTCTCATAAGACGAAAGGCTGCTGTCCTGGAAGACCCACTGGCTCAGGAAGGCGGCGCCCGAGGGGCTCTGCGAGATGGCGATCGTAGCCGTCTGCGAACCGTCGGTCGAGGCGATCGTCAGGGTCGTGGAACGTGTCATGGAAGAGAGGTTCGGATCGGCGCAGAGGCGCAGGGTCTGGATCTGGTCGCTCTTGCTGCCGCCCGTGAGGATGTTGTTCGACATGTCGGTGATGTAGACCCAACTGTCGGGCGAGGTGGCCGTCCAGTCCCAGTCTACGGACGAGAGGGTGAAGACCGACGAGGTGCCTTTCGAGTCGAACGTGCAGCTGTTGATGCTCACTTCGAACTCGTTGCTGACGCCGACCCGGTCGTTGGGATCGACCTCCTCGACACTCGAATTCGTTACCGTGACGTAGTAGTCCCGGTCGAGTACGACATGGAAGTCCGGAGCCTGCGAGGTAGAGCAGTTGAAGATGGCGTTCATCTCGGCACCCGTGAGGTCCGTGCCCATTTCGATGTACTTGTAGGTGTAGCCGTTGATGACCTTCTCTCCCGTGACGGGGATGCCGGGCCAGGCTGCCGTGACGTCGCCGGAGCCGAACCATCCGTAGACATGGGTGACACCCCACGAGGTCAGATCCTCGACATAGAGCGTGTAGCCCGCGTAGTCGCTCGGACGCTCGATGGCCGTCCACGAGTCTGCCGTGATGGAGTAGTAGTAATCCTGGGAGACCGTTATGCTGGGACCGTCGAATTGGGTGCCTGAAACGTTGTTATGGAAGATGAGGTTGACATTCTGACCTTCGTTGGCTTCACCCATGTCGAAGTATTTCAGCGTGGTCTTGCCGATGGTCACTTCTCCGTCGACCGGAATGCCGGGCCAGGCGCCGAAAATTTCGCTGTCGCCCCAGGCGTAGAGGTAGAGCTCGTCCCAGCCGCTGTTGTCCTCCACGTAGACAACGTAACCGTCGTGTTCGGATTCGTCGTCATCGTCCGGAATGTCGAAGAACGAAGCCCATTTGTTCACATAGATGTTCGTCCGGCTTCCCGGTTCGGGATTCTCGGTGCGGACGACCGCTTCGTTGCGGGCCGTGCGCTCCTCACCGTCGTTCTTGGAGACGAAGTGGTAGCCGTCGGCAAGCGTCTTGCCGTTGACGAAGGTCGCGGGATCGAGATAGATGCCCCATTTCTCTTCGATGAGCGTCGATTTTTCGAGCTGCCAGCGCAGGTCCTCGGCCGCAGCCTCGTCCCCGCCGTTGAACTCCCCGGCGATGTAGATTACGTCGCCGCTGACCGTCTCCTTGGGGACGATCACCTCCAGCAGTATGTTGCCGTCCTTGATTTCGAATGCCGGCTGTTCGTGATCGAAGACGATTTCGTCGCGATTGCAGGCTCCCAGCGCGAGGGCAGCCGTCAGCAGCAGTACAATATTCGTGATAAACTTTTTCATGACCTAATCGCTGTTAATAGTTCGGGTTCTGTACAAGTCCGGGGTTCACGAGCAGGGCCGACGATGGCAGCGGATACCATTCGTATTTCCGGTCCCGTTTGGCCGGGAGTTCGAAAGCACTCTCCGAGGCCCGTCCGAAGAACCACCACTGTCCCTGGGTGAATTTGTCGAAACGGCGCAGGTCCGTCCGGCGGCGGCGTCCCTCGCAGAGGAACTCCTGGCCCCACTGGTTGAGCATCCAGTCCATGTCGAAAGCCGTGAAGCCGCGACCCGGATTGTCCTTCTCGACAGCCCAGTCGCTGCTGGAGAAGTAGCGCTCGCGGACCGAATTGACCAACTCCTTGGCACCGTTGGCATCGCCGCCGCGCATCTTGCACTCGGCAAGCATGAACACCGCCTCCGAGAGGCGGAACTCCACCTCGTCGATATCCTTGAAACTGTAGCCCGTGGTGGCGGGGTACATCGGGTATTTGATCAACCGCACACCCGAGTTGGTTTCGCCCCAGCGCGGGGACATCACCGTCTCCAGCGTCCGGCCGTTGTTCAGGAACGTCCCGACCTGGTCCACGTAGACCAGCGACTGTCCGTCGCGGTCGGCATCGGCCTTCAGCGCCTCGCCCGTTCCCATGTTGGCTTTCACTTCGCCCTTGAGGAACATGCCGCTGTAATTGCCCGAGGCGTCGCAGACGAAGTTCGACTTGCGGATGTCCTTGTCGCTGAAACGCTCGTAGACGGCTCCCAGTTTGTCGTTGTACGGGGCGTCGAGGAAGCAGACTCCGCCGTCGGTTCCTCCGGTCGGCAGCACGTTGCCCGAGTTGTCGTACGACGGAGCCAGGCAGCAGCAGTTCCAGCCGTCCTGTTTCGAGAGCGGTTCGCCGGTGTACTCCCAGATGTTGTAGGGCAGGAAGGGCATGTCGCGCATCCAGGCTCCCTCCATCTTGCCGTCCTCGTAAGCGAAGGCCAGGATCACTTCGGGACACGAGGTGTTGTCGATCGAGTAGATGTCGCGGTAGTCTTCGGCAATGCTGTATGTCCCGTAGTTGCCGGCGATGATCTCCTCGCAAAGCCGGGCGCACTCCTCATAGTGGTTCTCCTTGATGAAGACCTCGGCGTTGAGCAGCATTCGGGCCTTGATCATGCGGTTGGCAGCCTGGTTCATGCGGTTCACCTCGTTCTTCTTGAGCGTGCCGACGCTCTCGTCGAGCTCCGTGACGATGAAATTGTAGATCTTTTTGCAGCTCGTGTCGAAGTCGGGATCGGCCGAGGGCGGCACGTCCGAACTTACCGAGATGTTCAGCGGAAGCGCTCCGCCCCAGATCTCGAAGATGTTGTAGTAGGCCCAGGCCCGCAGGGTCCGCACTTCGGAGATGTAGGACTGGAGACCCTCGGAGGTCATGCCGATGGATCCGGCATCGATCTTCTCCAGGTCGTAGATGACGTTGTTGCACAGACCGATGGCCGTCCATGCCGTCTCCCAGGTCTGACGGATGATCTTCGAATCCGCCGTCCAGGTGTGGGACGAGAGCACGAACTTCTCGGCTTCGTCGTAGCCCCACAGGCCGCCGTTCCACGACCGCCAGGCAATCTGGTCGGCCGAAAACTCCTGCAGGTACCAGAAATATTCGATGTAGCTCTTCACCGCCTTTTCGTAGATGGCGGCTACCGCGCCCTTGACGCTGTTTTCATCCGAATAGTAGATCGAGGCATCCACCCGGTCGAAGACCTCTTCCTCCAGGTCGAAGCACGAAACGGTCGACAGGGAAACGGCGAATGCAAAGGCTGTTTTCAATAGGATATGTTTCATCTTGTCGGTTGTTTGAGGTTAGAAACGCATGGTCAGACCGATGGTGAT
>CALUMM010000146.1 GCA_944321755.1 uncultured Alistipes sp. | reverse complement strand
CCGGAATGTTGCAGAGTAAAATGATGCAAATCAGCGAAATAGAGCTAAATCGTGACCTATTTTCGGTCCGGGCAAAATAGGTCACGATTAAGGCGTGAAATACTTGCTGCCTTTTGCCTCAACAGGAGTGGAAGAATAAAAGAAAAAGCCTTGCATATCGCTGATATACAAGGCTTTTTGCTTTCTATCGGGTTTCTTTCTGGCCCCCTCTGGAGCGGAAAACGGGATTCGCACGCGCGCTTCGCGCGTGTGATTCCGCGATTGTTTGTTGACACCCCCGGCCCCTGAAAGGGGTGTCGAGGGTCGCGGGAAGCGAACCACCTACCATCATCAACAGAAAGAGGAGGGTTAAAAACCCTCCTCTTTCTGTTGAGCGGAAAACGGGATTCGAACCCGCGACCCTCAGCTTGGGAAGCTGATGCTCTACCGACTGAGCTATTTCCGCGTTACGGAGTACAAAGATACTCCGAATTTTTGAAATGACAAGTTTTCGGCCCCTGAAAAATGCCTTATCCGAGCAATTTTTTCAGAGCCTTCAGATTTTCAGAATTTTCCACCTGCTTTCCGTCGGGCGAGTAAAGATCCTCCAACCGGTTGCGGAAATGCTCCTCGACTTTCGAGCGCACGATCTTCATCGTGCTGTTTACCAGTCCGTTCTGTTCGGTGAAGGCCTCGTCGACAATGGCCAGTCCGGCCGGGAGCCACCGCTCGGGGAATTCCCCGGCATAGATGCCGCCCGCCCGATACTTGTCGATTTCGGCCGCCAGAATCCGAGCTGCAGCGGCCGGACGCTCCTCCTCTGCCACCTTGCGCTGGTCGAGTTCGCGGCGCAACGCCTCGGCGTTGGGCACGACAATCGCCCCGGTGAAGGGATTCTGGTTGTTGTGGATGATGATCTGGTCGATAAACGGCGATTTGTCAACGATTGCCTCCTCCATTCCTTCGGGGCTGTACTTCTCGCCGTCCGAGGCGATCAGCAGACTCTTGAAGCGCCCCAATACATAAAGAAATTCATCTTCCGAGACATACCCCATGTCGCCGGTGTGGAGCCATCCGTCGCGAATGGCCTCGGCCGTGGCTTCGGGATTCTTCCAGTAACCGGCCATGACGTTTTCGCCGCGGATGATGATTTCGCCCTTCTGCCCGCGGGGCAGTTCGCGGCCCTCCTCGTCGACGATCTTCAGGTCGAGCGGGATCAGGATCTTGCCCGACGAACCGAAGCGGTGCCAATGGTAACGAGGCGAGTTGGTCGAGATGACGGGCGTGGCCTCCGAGAGCCCGTATCCCTGGAACATCGGGATTCCGATGGCGTAGTAGAAGCGCTGCAGTTCGGCATCGAGCAGCGCCCCGCCACCTACGAAGAACTTCATGCAGCCGCCGAACGCCTCGCGGACCTTGCGGAAGAGTACGGCGTCGAACAGCGCCACGGCGGGCCGCAGCAGACAGCGCCACCCTTTTCCGCGGTTGTAGCCGTCCTGGTTGTAGACGTATGCCGTGCGGAGTCCGAGGCGGAACAGCCACTCGGTGAAGGCGCCTTTGGCATGGATCGAGCTTTCGATGTTCTTGCGGAAATTCTTTGCCAGCGCCGGAACCGACAGCAGGAAATGGGGCTGTACTTCGCGGATGTTGAGCGGGATGTTCTTGAGGGTCTCCATCGGTGTTTTGCCGATCTGGACCGTGGCGACCGAGGCTCCGCAGGCGATCATGATGTAGAACCCGACGACATGCGCGAAGCAGTGGTCCAGCGGCAGAATGATGAGCGTGCGGTAGTGGGACGGGATCGAGATGCGCGAAAGCGACTGTTCGACATTGGCCGTGTAGTTGCGGTGCGTAAGGACGACGCCCTTCGGATCGGCCGTGGTCCCGGAGGTGTAGGTGATCGTGGCGTAGTCGTCGTTCTGAATAGCCTGCCCGATCTTCAAAAACTCCTCCTTGTGTTTCGAGAGGTAGTCGCGTCCGAGACGCCGGAGGGTTCCGTAGGCGGTTTCGCCCGGTTCGAGGGGAATGTGCCCGAGGACGATGACGTGTTCGACCTGCGGGAGTTCGGCGCGGATGCGGCGGATCTTCGGCAGCTGGTACTTCGAGACGAAGAGGGCCTTGACCTCGGCGTGGCGCAGCCGGAACAGGAGGTCGTTCGACTCTTCGAGTTTGACGGAGAGGGGTACGCTGATCGCTCCGGCATAGAAAAGGCCGAGTTCGGAGATGATCCAGGCGTTGGATCCTTCGGCGAGGATGGCGACCTTGTCTTTGGGGCGGATGCCGACGGAGGCGAGACCTGCGCCGACTTCGAGGGCCAGCTCTTTGGTTTCGGCATAGGTCGTAGGCTCGAACTTGTGGTGTCGTTTTTCGAGCAGGAAGGTCTTTCCGCCATACTTTTCGACGGAGGACTCGAAGAGGTCGATGATGGTTTTCTTCATGGTTTTCAATCCATTTTCAACACGGCGAGGAAGGCCGACTGGGGGACTTCGACGTTGCCGATCTGGCGCATCCGCTTCTTGCCTTTCTTCTGTTTTTCGAGGAGTTTGCGTTTGCGGGAGATGTCGCCGCCGTAACATTTTGCGGTCACGTCCTTGCGCACGGCCTTGACGGTCTCACGGGCGATGATCTTGGCGCCGATGGCGGCCTGGATGGCGATATCGAACTGCTGGCGGGGGATCAACTCTTTGAGTTTTTCGCACATCTTGCGTCCGAAATCGTAGGCGTGGTCGGTGTAGGTCAGCGACGAGAGGGCGTCGACGGGTTCGCCGTTCAGGAGAATATCGAGTTTGACGAGTTTCGAGAGTTGGAAACCCGTCCGGTGGTAGTCGAACGAGGCGTATCCCTTGGAGATGCTTTTCAGCTTGTCGTAGAAGTCGAAGACGATCTCCGAGAGGGGCATGTCGAAATTGACCTCGACGCGGTCCTGGGTGATGAAGGTCTGGTTCTTCATCACGCCGCGCTTGTCGATGCAGAGCTTGATGACATTGCCGAGGAATTCGGCCTTGGTGATGATCTGGGCGAGGATGTAGGGTTCCTCGATTTTGGCGATCTTGGTGATTTCGGGCAGTCCCGAGGGGTTGTGGACCTCCAGGACGTCGCCCTGGGTGGTGGTGACGCGGTAGGAGACGTTGGGCACGGTGGTGATGACGTCCATGTCGAATTCGCGGTAGAGACGCTCCTGGATGATCTCCATGTGGAGCAGTCCGAGGAATCCGCAGCGGAATCCGAATCCGAGTGCGAGCGAACTTTCAGGCTCGAAGGTGAGCGAGGCGTCGTTGAGCTGGAGTTTTTCGAGCGAGGCGCGCAGGTCCTCGTACTGGTCGGCCTCGACGGGATAGACGCCGGCGAAGACCATGGGCTTGACATCCTCGAATCCGGCGATGGCCTCGCGGGCGGGATTTGCCACCGAGGTGATCGTATCGCCGACCTTGACATCCGCCGAAGTCTTGATTCCCGAACAGATGTACCCCACGTCTCCGGCGCGGATCTCGTCCCGGGGCTGCATCTTGAGCTTGAGAACTCCGACCTCGTCGGCATCGTATTCGCTTCCGGTGTTGAAGAACTTCACGTGGTCACCCTTCCGGATCGTACCGTTGAAGACGCGGTAATAGGCGATGATTCCGCGGAAGGGGTTGAACACCGAGTCGAAGATCAGGGCCTGCAACGGGGCATTCTCGTCGCCTTTCGGGGCGGGGATTCGCTGTACGATGGCTTCGAGGACCTCCTCGACTCCCTGTCCGGTTTTTCCCGAGGCGAGCAGAATATCCTCCTCGCGGCATCCGATCAGATCGATCACCTGGTCCTTCACTTCGTCGATCATGGCCGATTCCATATCGATCTTGTTCAGTACGGGGACGATTTCGAGGTCATGTCCGACGGCCAGATAGAGGTTCGAGATGGTCTGAGCCTGGATTCCCTGTGTGGCGTCGACGACCAGCAGGGCGCCCTCGCACGAGGCGATCGCACGGGACACCTCATAGGAGAAGTCGACGTGCCCCGGGGTATCGATCAGGTTGAGCGTATATTGCTGTCCGTCGCGGGCCGTGTACTCCATCTGGATGGCGTGGCTCT
>CALUMM010000145.1 GCA_944321755.1 uncultured Alistipes sp. | reverse complement strand
AGGGCGTATGAGAAAGTCTGCTTCATTTGAGAATCTTTTACGGCGCTTTATCGCGCAAAGTTACGCATAAATTAACGATTTGCAAAAAAAATTATTGTCCCCGGCGCCGGAGACGAACCCTTTTGCGGGGACTTTTCGCGGCCGGGGCTCTGCCCGGGACCGGAGTTTCCGGATTCGGGCTTCTGCGGAGGCGTCCGGAAGCCGGGCCCGGACCCGAAAAAAGATTTGGAAATGTGGATTATCCTTTTTATCTTTGCCTATGCAACGAAGCAGGGTTCTGGCCTTCACGGGCCGGGATTCTTATTTTTTACGTGTTTTGGAAATTCCTCTTCGGAGGCGTTTCCGGAAGATTAGAAGATTATTCGGATTATGGCAAAAGAGATTATTTATCTGACAGCCGAGGGTTACAAGAAACTCAAGGACGAACTCGACCACATGCGTTCCGTCGAGCGTCCGGCGATTTCGGCCGCGATTGCGGAGGCGCGAGACAAGGGTGACCTTTCGGAGAATGCGGAGTATGATGCGGCCCGTGAAGCGCAGGGGCTGCTGGAGATGCGTATTGCCAAGCTGGAGGATACGATCGCCAATGCCCGGGTCATCGACGAGTCGAAGATCGACAAGAGCAAGGTGCAGATCCTGAGCAAGGTGACGCTGCTGAATCACAACAACAACAAGCAGATGACCTACACGATCGTCGCCGAACACGAGGCGAACCTGCGTGAAGGGAAACTGGCGATCGGAACCCCGATTGCGAAGGCTTTGCTGGGGCATAAGAAGGGTGACCGGGTGGATGTGGACGTTCCGGCCGGGACGATCCATTTCGAGATCCTCGACATCACGATCTGACGCCGGGAACCGGACAATCGACCCCCGACCGACGTACAGGACATACGACCTACTCATAATTAGGTATTTTTGCTGGGACCGCTTGCCGCGGTCCTTTTTTTTCGTATCTTCGCGTCCGATGAAGATGCACCTCCGGATCAAACGTTTCGTCGCAGCATTCCTGCTCACCGCCCTGCTTGCCGCCTATGCGGGGCAGAAGGTGCATATCTACCTCGAAGACCATGCCCATTTCGCCGCCCTTTGCGGCGACCTGCTGCCCGACAACGGTGCTCGGGAGAGTGTGGTCGAATACTGTCCCGTCGACAATTACCACTTCTATCCCTACCTCTCGGAAAGCCTCCCCGCGCATGAATTCTATGCCGAGGTGCTGGCCGTCCTGAAGCCCGAGGCCACCCGCTGCCGATGCGTGCTGCGCACGGCGTGCCTCTCCCTGCGGGCGCCTCCCCGGGTATGATTCCCTCTCCTTGTTCCGATGCGGCTGCAGCCGTATCGGGGCCCTTCGCATCCGAGGGGCCGACAGGCCCGTACCTGCGGCCCCGGGCCGCGACGATCCGGAGTGCCGGATCGGAATCATCAACCCGCTAAACGACATTTTTCATGAAACGATCCATATTGTCGGCACTGTTTGCACTGTGCCTGACCTTTTTCGGCGTGCAGGGCGCCGAAGCCCCGCGCAAGGGCACCGATGCCAACCTTTTCGGCCACGTCGTCGACCGCGCAACCCATGAACACATCCCCTATGCCACGGTTTCGGTGGTCGGAACCCCGCTCGGCACGACCACCGATGCTTCGGGACACTATTTTCTGAAAAACCTGCCCGAAGGGAAGCTGACCGTCGAGGTCCGGGCCCTGGGCTATGCCGCACGGCAGGCGGCCGTGACATTGACCCGGGGCGCGACCCTGGAGTTGAATTTCGAAGTCGAGCAGAGCGGCATCTCGATGGACGAGGTAGTGGTCTCGGCGAGCCGTTCGGCCACGCTGCGGCGTGAGGCTCCGGCGCTGGTGAGCGTCCTCGACGCCGGGCTCTTCGAACGGGCCAATGCCTCGTGCCTGGCCCAGGGTCTTTCATTCCAACCCGGCGTGCGGGTCGAGGACGATTGCCAGAACTGCGGCTTCACGCAGGTCCGCATCAACGGACTCGACGGCCACTATTCGCAGATTCTGATCGATTCGCGCCCGGTCTTTTCGGCCCTGACGGGGGTCTACGGCCTGGAGCAGATCCCGGCCAACATGATCGAACGTGTCGAGGTGCTGCGCGGCGGCGGTTCGGCGCTCTACGGGTCGTCGGCCATCGGCGGGACGATCAACGTCATTACCAAGGAGCCGACGCGCAGTTCGGCGCAGTTCTCGCACACGTTGATGTCGCTCGGCGGCAGCAACTCCTACGACAACAACTCGATGCTCAACGCCTCGATCGTCTCCGAGAGCGGGCGGGCCGGAATCGGGATCTTCGGACAGAGCCGCCACCGCTCGGGCTACGACCACGACGGCGACGGATTCACCGAACTGCCCCTGCTCGACAGCCGTTCGGTGGGGATGCGGTCGTTCTTCCGCACCGGGGCCTACTCGCGCATCACGGCCCAGTACCACCATCTGAACGAATACCGCCGGGGCGGCGACCTGCTCAAGCAGCCGCCCCACGAGGCCAATATTGCCGAACAGACCGACCATACGATCGACGGCGGGAGCCTTGCGTTCGACCTTTCGTCAGCCGACCGCAGCGACCGTTTCAATGCCTATTTTTCGTTCCAGAATACGGCCCGGAAGAGCTACTACGGCAGCAAACAGGACCTGCTGGCCTATGGTACGACGCACGATCTGGTCCTGGCTTCGGGGCTGCAGTACGTACACGCCTTCGAGCGGCTGCTGTTCATGCCTTCGGAGTTGACCCTCGGGGCCGAATACAGCTACGACGACCTCCACGACCGCTCGATCGGCTACGCCATCGATACCGACCAGCGGGTGCATATCGTGGGCGGCTATTTTCAGAACGAGTGGAAAACGTCGAAATGGTCGCTGCTGCTCGGCGGGCGGTTGGATAAGCACAACCTGGTCGATCACGTGATTTTCAGCCCGCGGGTCAACGTGCGTTTCAACCCTTCGGAGTCGGTGAACCTGCGGGTGAGCTACGCCGGAGGCTATCGGGCACCGCAGGCCTTCGACGAGGACATGCACATCGCCATCGTGGGCGGAGAGCGGCGGCGGATCCGGCTGGCCGACGATCTGAAGGAGGAGCGCTCGCACAGCGTGAGCCTCTCGGCCGATCTCTACCGCAATTTCGGAAGCGTGCAGACCAACCTGCTCGTCGAGGGGTTCTATACCCGCCTCGACGATGTTTTCGCGCTGCGCGACCTGGAGGATACGGACGACGGCGGCAAAATCCAGGAGCGTTACAACGGTTCGGGCGCCACGGTTGCCGGGGTGAATGTCGAGGGGCGTGCGCTCTTCACCCGCTGGTTCGAGCTGCAGGCGGGCATGACCTGGCAGCGGAGCCGTTATGCGGAGCCCGAGCAGTGGAGTGAGGATCCGGAGGTTCCGCCCGTGCGGCGGATGTTCCGCACACCGGATCTCTACGGCTACTTTACGGCGTCGTTCAAGCCCCTGCGGCGGCTGGCGGCCGACGTGACCGGGACCTGCACGGGCGAGATGCTCGTGCAGCACATGAAAGGCTCGGGTGTGGCGCAGGACGTGGCGGTTACGACGCCGTCGTTCTGCGACGTAAACCTGCGCGTGGCCTACGATCTGCCGCTTTACCGCGACCTCACGCTGCAGCTCTACGGCGGCGTGCAGAACCTCTTCAACGCCTATCAGCGGGATTTCGACCGGGGCGTGGAGCGTGATTCGGGCTATGTCTACGGGCCGTCGCTGCCGCGCAGCTGGTTCGTAGGGGCGAAGATCAGCTTCTGAGCCGGCTTTTCTGCCTGTCTGCCCCTCTTGTCCGGGTAGGCGAGGCTGGCAGACACACGAAAAGGGCTCCGACATACGGTCGGAGCCCTTTTTTCGTTCGGGTTCGCAGCGCCTACAAGGCGTTGATCTCGTGCAGGACGTTGTTCGTCTTGCGCACGGCAGCGGCCGAAGCGGCGAACTTCTCGCTCTCCTCCTTCGTGAGGTCGACCTTCACGATCTTCTCGACGCCCTTGCGGCCGATGATGGCGGGCACGCCGATGCAGATGTCCGACTCTCCGTACTCGCCTTCGAGGTAGCACGAGCAGGGGATCAGCTTCTTCTGGTCGTGGAGAATGGCCTCGACCATCATCGAAGCGGC
>CALUMM010000144.1 GCA_944321755.1 uncultured Alistipes sp. | reverse complement strand
GCACCACCACGGCATCGACCGTTGTGGCGGTCTCCGTCAGGCGGATGTCGCCCAGATCGGGACGGTCGGACTCGACGGTGTGGAGTTCATAGGCGATGTGCTGGACCTGCAACCGGTAGGGACGCACCGCGGATCGGATTTCGAAACGTCCGTCGGCACCCGAGGCGACGGCATCGAGATAGACCGAATCGCGGTCGAACAGCACGACGGCAGCCCCCGCGACGGGAGCATCCGCGGCATCGACCAACCGCCCGCGGATCACGGCATCGGCGGACGGGGAAGTTTGAGTGGGAGTTTGGGCTTCGGCAGCGGCGAGGGTCAACAGGATTGCCACCGGAATCAGAAGTGTGTACAGCCAGCTATTCTTCATGGTTTTGCGATTTTCGAAGGGGCTCTTCGTATCGCAAAGTTACCACCGAACAGGCCTTTCCGGCACAATCCGAATCTTACCCGACAAATCGCATCAAGTTGATTTCCAATGAGCATGTTCAAGAAAAATCTTACTTTGCCCCCGAAATACCTTACCCGGCTTCGCGCACCCTTCCCCGCCGGCATTCATCTACGAAAACAATTCGAGCAGGAGCTCCCTGTCCACCGCATTGGATTCGGCGATACGTCGCTTGAGTTTCGATTTGAGCGAATAGACGCTGTTGAGCGACATGCCCAGCATGACGCAGATCTCCTGCGGCGTAAATCCGGCGATGACCAGCGCCGCGAAGTCGTAGTTGCGGGCCGTCCAGTCCGGGAATTGCTCGCGGAGGCGCGTAACGGCCCGGTCGCTGTACAGGTCGGCCATGTCCACCACGTCGGCCAGCACCGCGGGACTCAACGCCAGGTCGCGCATCTTGGCCGTCAGCCGCTCACCCTCGCCGAAGGTGTAATACGTCGCTGCAATGTCGCGCACGGCAGCCACACGCCCTTCGAGCAGGCGTTTCAAGGCCGCTTCGCGGGCATCCGACGCATCAAGCCGCGACGTGAGGCTGTCGTGCGACTCCCGGTAGGAGTCCACAAGGGCCAGCAACTCGCTCAACTGTTCGCTGCGGCGGCGCAGCTTGCGGCGGTAGCTGACAACAACCCATACAGCCACCATCACGACCAGTACGGCCGCCAGCCCCAGGATCCACATCCGGTAGTGCAGCGACGCCTCGCGCAGCGCTACCTCGTTGGCCGTGCGGTAGCGGCGTTCGAGTTCGGCGACCTGCGCCCCGCGCTGCACCTCGAAAAGCGAATCCTTCACCGAGACATACTGCTGCATGTAGTCGTAGGCCCGGGCGTCGTTGCCCCGGTCGTGATAGATTCCCGCGGCCAGATTGAAGAGTCCGACATCGCCCTGATGGAACGTATCCCTGTTGTCCAGAGCCATTTCGATATAGTAGCGGGCCGAGTCAAGCTGTTTGTCTCGCTGGAAGATGATCGCCGAGGCGACGTCGTAGAACGACCTCCCGGTATCCTCCGAAGCGGCTGTTCCGTAGGACAAGGGTGCCCGGCGGATTACATCGAGGTCGATACTGTCGCGGGCAGCAAGCAACTGCCCGGGCGTCCAGTCTCCGAGGTAGGTGTGGAACACGAGGTTTTGCAGCCGGATCTGCTGGGCGAAGTAGCGGAACGGAATCGTGTCGGCCGCCGCGACCAGCGGTTCCAGTGTCTTTACGGCCTGTTCGTAATCTCCGTTGGCACAATACGACGAGGCCAGCATGAAGCGGCTGTAACCCTCCTGCTCCGCATTGCCGTTTGCTCGGGCCGCCTCGACGGCCTTCGCGAAGGGCTCCACGGCATCGTATCCCTGTTCGAAATAGAGCAGCCCCAACGTGTGGTAGACGGCCACAAGCAGCATCTCGGTTCCCCGCCGCAGCGA
The DNA here is from genome assembly GCA_944321755.1 of uncultured Alistipes sp. GTDB lineage: Bacteria > Bacteroidota > Bacteroidia > Bacteroidales > Rikenellaceae > Alistipes. The sequence goes on along the minus strand of CALUMM010000144.1, from coordinate 2,269 downwards.
ATCGTCGGACGACCTGGCGGCCAGGGCCTCCTCGGCCAGAATCGCCGCCTGGGTGTAACCCCGGATTCCCTCCTCCATATTGCCCGTCTTGACGTGCGCCTGGGCGTAGGTGTACCACGCCGCGGCACGCTCACTGTCCGAACCGTGGCGGTCGTAGTAGTGCATACCCCGGTCGAGTGCCTGTTTGCCGGAAAGCGTATCTCCCGAGGAGACCTCGGCCAATCCCATCATCAGCGACCACCGGGCCCGGTCGCTGCGGCTCATCCGCTCCGTATCCATCGCCAGCAACAGACGCCGGGCACTGTCGGGATGCTCCACGGCCAGAAAGCCGTCGACCGAAGCGCCCGTCCGCTCCCGATGGCTGCAACCAACGAAGAGTAGCACGACGGCCGCAAGTATCCACGCTGCAATATCTCTTTTCATGATCATTCCAACCCCTGTCAAAGGGACAGACGGATCAAAAGTACGAAAAAAGGGGAATATACGTTGCGATGCTTTACATTATTTGTCTTCATCCACGGTCTTTGTGAAGGCCGCAGATGGTTTGATTGCCGGGATCTTGTGAGCAGAAATCATGTCCCGCGGGCTCAAAACACAGAATCCGATCGAGGTGTATCCCGAGATGAAACCGGGTGAATGTGCGCAACGACCAATAGGATATCTCCTCTTGAAGAGCAATCCGATGGCTCGTTGACGGCCATCATGCGCTACGATCGGAAAAATACGACATGCCGGGAAAGTCCTTCCGATAGAGTTGGAGTCCTACAATTCTCAACCTCTTCAGCATGGAAGCAGGTTATGAGTTATCAAAACTTGCCGGTATCGGCAAAATTAGTTATATTTGGGTCGGAAATCGGCCGTTTTACTTGCCGATACGACGTTCGGTTATGGAGTACATTTCAGTCGCGGCATTCGCCGCAAAGCACGGCATCGCGGAGCGCACGGCCCGCAACTACTGCGCCTCGGGAAAGATCGAGGGAGCCTTCTTGACGGGCAAGACCTGGAACATTCCGGCGGATGCCGCATTGCCCCGTCGCAAGCCCCGCACGGGACATATCATGCCGATGTTGGAGGTGTTGCGCGAGCAGAAGGCCATGCGTCTCAAGGGCGGCATCTACCACCGCACGCAGATCGACCTTACCTACAACTCGAACCACATCGAGGGCAGCCGGCTGACCCACGACCAGACCCGCCACATCTTCGAGACCGACACGGTGGGCGTCGAGGGCGAGACGCTGCGCGTGGATGACATTCTCGAAACCACGAACCACTTCCGCTGCATCGACACGATTATCGACCGGGCCGAAGAGCCGCTCACCGAAGCCTTCATCAAGGAACTGCACGCACAACTCAAGTCCGGTACGTCGGACAGCCGTAAGGAGTGGTTCGCCGTGGGCGACTACAAGCGTCTGCCCAACGAGGTCGGCGGCATGGAGACTACGCCTCCCGAGCAAGTGCACCGCGAGATGAAGCGACTCCTGGCAGAATACAACGCCCGGCGGCACAAGACACTCGACGACATCCTCGACCTGCACCAGCGCTTCGAATGCATCCACCCGTTTCAGGACGGCAACGGTCGTGTCGGACGCCTTGTGCTATTCAAGGAGTGTCTGGCGGCCGGCATCGTTCCCTTCATCATCACCGACGATCTCAAAATGTTTTACTACCGCGGTCTGCAACAGTGGCCTGCCGTGCGTGAGTATCTGCGCGACACCTGCCTTACGGCACAGGACAACTACAAGGCGCTGCTCGACTATTTCCGAATCCCGTACTGAATCGCCAAACATCCTTTCGTTGTATCCACGACTCCCTATCGAGATTTATATTTGTATTTATAGAGAGAATGATTATTTTTACATCGAAAAAGAGCACAAGGCGAGCAAGATGTAATTCGATGCGATTGTGAAGGCACCTAATCGGTGGACAATGTTTTGTATTCGCGTATCTTGCTGATAATCTTTCTGGTGTGCGTAAGTGTTCATTTCCCCTACGCACCGCAGAACAGAAAAACGAGATGGTTACAGCAACCGTCTCGTTTTCTTTTGTTTATCTCCTATCGAGCGGAAAATCAAAACGTTGCACGGGTTACGGATGACTGTATGCGTCGCTCGAAGCCGGGGTTGTGTTCCGTTCCCGTAGACATTCCGGGACACTGAAACGTAACCTGCGCGTAACCACGCTCCGACGTACGTGTAACCTTGCACACGCTTGTCCCTACCATGTCCTTCATTGACTTTACCTGTTTGTCAGTCAAACAGTTGCGTATGAC
>CALUMM010000143.1 GCA_944321755.1 uncultured Alistipes sp. | reverse complement strand
GCCGAGAGGATCGTCGCCATCGGGTTGGCGATGTTCTTCCCCGCAGCCTGCGGGTACGACCCGTGGATCGGCTCGAACAGGGCCACATCCGCCCCGACACTCGCCGACGAAAGCATCCCCAGCGACCCGCTGATGACACTCGCCTCGTCGGTCAGGATATCCCCGAACATGTTCTCCGTGACGATCACGTCGAAATGCGTCGGCTGGCGGATGATCTGCATCGCCGCGTTGTCCACGAACATGTAGTCCACCTTCACCTCCGGGTACTCGGCCGACAGGCGCTGCGCCGTCTCCCGCCACAGCCGCGAGGTCTCCAGCACGTTCGCCTTGTCGACCACCGTCAGCCGGCGCCGGCGCGTCATTGCCAGCCGGAACGCCACGTGAAGCACCCGTTCGATCTCCTCGATCGTATAGGTGCAGGTGTCGAAGGCCCGGCGGCCATCCTCGTCACGTCCCTGCGGACGCCCGAAGTAGATGCCGCCCGTCAGCTCGCGCACGCACACGAAGTCCGTGCCCCGCACCACCTCCGTGCGCAGCGGAGAGCGGTCCGCCAACGCCTCGAACAGCGTCACCGGACGCAGGTTCGCAAACAGTCCCAGCGACTTGCGCATCCGCAGCAGCCCCTGTTCGGGGCGCACCTTCGACGTGGGGTCGTTGTCGTACTTCGGGTCCCCGATCGCCCCGAACAGCACCGCATCCGCCGCCTGGCAGATCCGGTGCGTCTCCTCCGGGTAGGGATCGCCCACGGCGTCGATCGCCGCAGCGCCAACCAGCGCCCGCGTATAGGTGATTCGATGGCCGAAACGTTCGGCAACCCGGTCCAACACCTTCACGGCCTCCGCGATGATTTCGGGGCCGATGCCGTCACCGGGCAACAGTGCAATCTTGATTTCCATGGTTCGTATGGTTTGTTTCGATGATATTCAACATTTTGACCGTCGCCTTGATCGCGGCCTCCGTCTGGTCGGCGTCCAGTCCGTGCGTGCGGAACGTCCGGCCCTCCCACTCCCACGTGATGATCGTCTGCACGAAGGCGTCCGTCCGCCCGCCCGGCGGAATCGAGACCGCGTAGTCCCGCAGCATCGGGAACTTCCGGCCCAACTGCTCGCGGTAGATCAACCGCAAGGCCCGCATGAAGGCGTCGTACTGTCCGTCTCCCGCCGAGGTCTGCTCGTACTGCTCGCCGTGGATCTCGATCCGCAGCGTGGCAACGGGTCGCAAACCCTGTGCCAACGACAGGCTGTAGTTCAGAATCCGAACCGGAGCGTCCGTCTGGTCGTAGCGCAGCACGTCCGCGATGATGTACGGAAGGTCGTCCAGCGTCACCAGCTCCTTCTTGTCGCTCAACTCCACGACCCGCTCCGTCACCTTCCGCATCGCCGTTTCGTCGAGGTCGATGCCCAGCACTTCGAGGTTTTTCAGGATGTTCGCCTTCCCCGAGGTCTTGCCCAGGGCATACTCCCGCACCCGGCCGAAGCGCTCCGGAAGCAATTCACTGATATATAGACCGTTCTTGTTGTCGCCGTCGGCGTGCACCCCTGCGCACTGCGTGAAGACGTTCGCTCCCACGATCGGGCGGTTCGTCGGGATGCGAACCCCCGTATAGGACTCCACCGTGCGGCTCACGCGGTAGATTTTCGACTCGACGATGTCGGTCCGGCACCCCAGCCGGTCGTGCAGCACCGCCACCGTACTCGACAGCGGCGCGTTGCCCGCCCGCTCGCCCAGTCCGTTGATCGTCACATGAACGCCCCCGAAGCCCGCACGCACCGCCGCGGCCGTATTCGCCACCGCCAGGTCGTAGTCGTTATGAGCGTGGAAGTCGAAGCGCAGCGTCGGATAGCGCGTCGTCATTTCGCGGCAGAAGCGCTCCGTATCGTACGGGTCCAGCACCCCCAGCGTGTCGGGGCACAGGAAGCGCCGCACGGGAAGGTCCGCCAGTCCGTCGAGCATCGCATAGACGTAATCCGGCGAGTGGCGCATCCCGTTCGACCAGTCTTCGAGGTAGAGGTTCACACCCATACCCCGCTCGGCGGCCCGCAGGATCTCCGCCCGGACCTCCGCCAAGTGTTGCTCCGGGGTACGGCGCAGCTGCTCCTCGCAGTGTTTCCGCGAACCCTTGGCCAGCAGGTTTACCACCCGGCAACCCGCCTGCCAAAGCCACTCGACCGAAACACCCCCGTCGATGAAACCCAGCGCCTCGATCCGATCCGTATATCCCTTCCCCGCGGCCCACTCCGCAATGGCCCGCACGGCACGCTCCTCACCCTGCGAAACCCGGGCCGAGGCAATCTCGATCCGGTTCACCCGCAGCTCTTCGAGCAGCAGCCGCGCAATCGACAGCTTCTCCCGGGCGTTGAACGAAACGCCCGAGGTCTGTTCGCCGTCGCGAAGCGTCGTATCCAGAATCTCTACCGTGGATTGCATCGCTCCGGAGGTCAGCTGCGGTTCTTCTCGAAGGCGGCGATCTCCGCCGAGATGCTCCGCAAGTAGTCCACGTCGTCGTAGCCGTTCTGCAGGCAACGTTTCTTGTAGGCGTCGATCTCGAACGGTGTGCTCGCGCCGCTCCGGACGATCGTAAAGCGCTGGTTATCCAGGTCTACGGTAAACTGCGCCTGCGGGTCGCGGCGGATCTCGTCGAAAATCTCACGCAGGAACGACTCCTCGACACGAACCGGCAGCAGGCCGTTGTTCAGCGCGTTGTTGCGGAAGATGTCCGCAAAGAAACTCGAAACCACGACCCGGAAGCCGTAGTCCGCAATGGCCCACGCCGCGTGCTCGCGCGAGCTTCCGCAGCCGAAATTCCGTCCCGCCACGAGGATTTTGCCCCCATAGCGCGGGTCGTTCAGCGGGAACGTCGCAACCGGGCGGTTCTCCGCGTCGTAGCGCCAGTCGCGGAAGAGGTTGTCCCCGAAGCCCTTGCGTTCGGTGGCCTTCAGAAAGCGAGCCGGGATGATCTGGTCGGTATCTATGTTTTCCACCTCGACGGGCACCGCCCCCGAAGTGAACGTAACAAATTTGGGTATGGACATGTCGTTCGTGGTTTTAAAATCCGAAAAGTTCGCGCGGATCGGTAATGCGACCCGTCACCGCAGCAGCCGCAGCCACCGCTATGCCCGCAAGCATCGTCCGCGCTCCGGGACCCTGACGACCCTCGAAGTTGCGGTTCGAGGTCGAAACACTGTATTTCCCCGCCGGAATCTTGTCCGCATTCATCGCCAGGCACGCCGAACACCCCGGCTGCCGCAACTCGAAGCCCGCTTCCGCCAGGATCGTGTCCAGACCCTCGGCCCGCGCCTGCGCCTCCACGCCCTTCGAGCCCGGAACGATCCACGCCGTCACGCCCTCGGCCTTCCGGCGACCCTTGACCAGTCGGGCAAAGCGCCGCAGGTCCTCGATCCGGCCGTTCGTGCAGCTCCCGACGAAAACGTAGTCCACCGGTTTGCCCAGCATCCGTTCGCCCGCCCGGAAGCCCATGTATTCCAGCGCCTTCGGGTCCGCAGCGGCAGGAATCTCGCCGTCGATCGCCATTCCCATGCCGGGGTTCGTGCCGTAGGTGATCATCGGGGCGATGTCCGCCGCATCGAAGCGGTACTCCTTGTCGAAAACCGCATCCGCATCGCTGTAAAGCTCCCGCCAGCGCGATACGGCCTCATCGAAGGCAGCCCCTTCCGGCACCCGTTCGCGGCCCCGCAAGTAGTCGAACGTTTTTTCGTCCGGGGCAATCATGCCCCCGCGCGCCCCGCACTCGATGCTCATGTTGCAGACCGTCATCCGCCCCTCCATCGAGAGCGAGCGGATCGTGCTCCCGGCGAACTCGATGAAGTAGCCCGTGCCGCCCGAAGCGGTGATCTGCGAGATGATGTAGAGGATCACGTCCTTCGCCTCCACGCCCGGGCGCAGCGCCCCGTCAACCGTGATGCGCATCGTCCGCGGCTTGGTCTGGAGGATGCACTGGCTCGCAAAGACCATCTCCACCTCCGACGTCCCCACACCGAACGCCACGGCACCCAGCGCCCCGTGCGTCGACGTATGACTGTCGCCGCACACGATCGTCATCCCCGGCTGCGTGAAGCCCAGCTCCGGGCCGATGATGTGCACGATCCCCTGGCGCGGGTTCCCCACGCCGAAGTGCTCGAT
>CALUMM010000142.1 GCA_944321755.1 uncultured Alistipes sp. | reverse complement strand
TCGGCCGTGGAGGCGGTGATGGACGGCGATCTGGACGAATTCATCAAGGCTTACCTCATGGAGTTCGGAGCCAATGCGTAGGGGCTTTTTTCGCGGGCTCAGCGGGGGAATGGCCCTGCTGGCCGGGGTGCTGTGGGGCGATCCGGCCGGGGCTCATCCCTTTGGGGGAAGGGCTGACGGGGACGATCGGTTGCTGAGACCGCTTGCGGAGGTTGTCCCGGAGGTTGCTCCGGCGGAATCCGCTTCGCCGCTTCCGGCGGGTTGCGGGGTGCAGGTCGGCATGACCGATACGGCTGCCTACTTCCCGCTGTTGCACGGACGCCGTGTCGCCGTGCTGGCTAACCACACCTCCGTGGCCGAAATGCCCGGAACGGTAGGGGCTGCGGGACGGGCTGTGACGGTCGATGCTGCCGGAAGGGTCCATCTGGTCGATCTGTTGCACGAGCGCGGTTTCGATGTCGTGGCGATCTTCTCGCCCGAACACGGATTCCGCGGTACGGCCGATGCCGGGGAGAAGGTCGCCGGGTCGGTCGATGCCCGCACGGGCATTCCGATCCGCTCGCTCTACGACGGACGCACGCTGCGACCCTCGGACGAGGTGATGCGTTCGTTCGACGTGCTGGTCGTCGACATGCAGGACGTCGGGCTGCGTTTCTATACCTATTATATTTCGATGCTGCGGATGATGGACGCCTGCGCCGAGTTCGGTCGGCCGGTCATTGTTCTCGACCGCCCGAACCCCAACGGCGACAAGGTCGAAGGGCCTCTGCTCGACATGAAGTACAAGTCGGGCGTCGGGGCGCTGCCGATCCCCGTGCTGCACGGCCTGACGATGGGCGAGATTGCCCGCATGGCCGTGGGCGAGGGGTGGGCCCGACGCTGCGAGCTGACTGTCGTTCCGTGCCGCCGCTACACCCACGCCACGGAGTATGTGCTGCCCGTAGCGCCCTCGCCGAATCTCCCGACGCAGCGGGCCGTCTACCTCTATGCGGCGCTGTGTCCCTTCGAGGGAACGGTCGTGAGCCTCGGGCGCGGGACCGACCAACCGTTCGAGATTTACGGGCATCCCGATCTCAAGAGTCGCACCTTCTCCTTCACGCCGCGCCCGACCCCCGGGGCGAAGCACCCGCCGCTGGAAGGCCGTCTGTGTCGGGGTGAGGATCTGAGCCGGATGCCGCTCGACGAGGCCCGCGCGGTGGGATTTTCCTTGCAATATGTCATTGACGCTTATACCGATCTCGGGTTGGGCGAGGCTTTCTTCACGCCGATGTTCGAGAAGCTGGTCGGCGTGGGGTGGGTGCGCGAGATGATTCTCGACGGGGCTACGGACGAAGAGATCCGGGCCCGCTGGGAGCCTGAAGCCGCGGCTTTCCGGCAGCTTCGGGCGAAATACCTCTTGTACGAATAGCTGCAGCCTGCCATGAATAACGGCGGCACATCCCGAATCGGGTGTGCCGCCGTTTTTTTCGTCGGTCGGTATTCGTTCCGGCCGCGCGGTTTGATCCGACTGCGGGGGCATTCTTGGAGCGTTGTGAGGGGCTCTCCTCCTCCCGGTGCGGGTCAATCGATCTCCGATGCCGCAATCCGGTCAGCTTCGGTCAGGGGGCGCAGCACGCGACAGGGATTCCCGGCGGCTATGACCCGCGGCGGGATGTCGTGCGTCACGACACTCCCGGCACCGATCACGGCCCCCTCGCCGATCGTCACGCCGCGCAGGATGACCACGTTGCCGCCGATCCAGACGTTGTCGTGGATCTCGACGGGCAGCGACTGCATGATCCCCTCGTTGCGCTGATCCGCCAGCAGGGCGTGGTGTACGGTATAGATCCCCACGTTGGGGCCGATGTAGACGTGGTTGCCGATCGTTACGGGCGCTTCGTCGAGGATCGTGAGGTGGAAGTTCCCAACGAAATGGTCGCCCACGGAGATCTGTGTCCCGAAGTCGCAGTGGAACGGGCTGTGGAGGCAAGGCGCCTCACCGACGCGGGCGAAGAGTTGCCGGATGATCGCCTCGCGCTCTTCGCGGCGGGAGGGCGGCAACTGGTTGAGGCGGAAGCAAAGCTCCTCGGCACGGAGCAGCGCGGCACCGATTTCGGGTGTCACGGCGTGGAGCCACCGCCCCGCGCGCATCTTTTCGAGGTCGTTCATGTTATTGATTTTCGGTGAAATGTTCGTAAATGCGTTTCGAAATGGCCGCAATCACAGCCGCGTTCGCCGCATCGTCGGCCGGGGAGTCGGTGACCAGTATCGTCACGCAGTAGCGGCGGCCGTCGGGCAGTACGACGTAGCCGGCGTCGTTGTCGGCGATGCGGAGCCCCTCCGGCGTGCGGTCCGACGAGCCGGTCTTGTGGCCGAGGACGACCCCTTCGGGAAGCCCTGCACGGAGTTTGTTTGCGCCGGTCGTCGCGCCCTCCAGCAGTTGCCGCAACAGGGCCTCGTGCTCCGGTATCAGCAGACCTCCTTCGAGAAAGCGGGCGAAGAGTGCACAGACGGCCGAGGGACGGGCGACGTTGATCCGCTGGTTGGCAGGATCGAGGTGCATCGTGCGCTCCGTGGCGGCGATCCGGAACCCCTCGATCCCGGCCCTCTCCCGCACGTAGCGGTCCACGGCGTCGGGGCCTCCGACGTAGGCCAGCAGGCGGTCGCAGGCGATGTTGTCGCTCAGCGACGTGCTGTAATGCAGCAGTTCGCCGAGCGTCACCCCTCCGCCCGTTGCCGGCAGGGAGTCGCGCAACGGACTGTAGGTGTCGGGATCGAGCCATTCGGGGCCCACCTCGACGGGCGTCGTGAGCGGAGTTCCCTCCGCGGCGGCCTTGTCCAGCACGGCCAGGGCCAGCGGGAACTTGAAGACGCTCAGCAGCGGCAGCAACGTGTCCTGTCGGGCGATGGTCTCCCCGTCGGGGGTACGGACGGCGATACCGATCCGGGCCTCGGGGAGCGTTGCCGCAAGGCTGTCCAGTTCTTGTTCGAGGCTCCGGGGACGGGGGCCGCAGGCCGTCAGGAGCAGCATCCCCACGCAAAACAGTAGTCGCATCATGGGTTCAAGGCATAAAAAACACGCCCCGGAAAGGTTCCGAGGCGTATTTTTACGGTCATATCCGTTCGTTACTCCGAAACGATAGCCTCGCTCGGGCAAACGCCTGCGCAGGTGCCGCAGTCGATGCACTTGTCGGGATCGATGACATAGATGTCGCCGGCCGAAATAGCCTCTACCGGGCACTCGCCGATGCAGGTCCCGCAAGCTACGCAGGAATCAGTGATTTTGTAAGCCATTGTTTTTCGTGTTTATGGTTAATGTGTGTAGTGCAAATATAGAAACTTATTTGATAATATCAAAGCCCGTGTAGGGAATCAGCACCTCGGGGATACGGATTCCTTCCGGGGTCTGGAAGTTTTCGAGCAGCGCTGCCACGATACGCGGCAGGGCGAGCGACGAACCGTTGAGCGTATGGGCCAGGTGGATCTTCTTCTCGGCGTCGCGGTAGCGGAGTTTCAGGCGGTTGGCCTGGAACGACTCGAAGTTCGAGACCGACGAAACCTCCAGCCAGCGCTTCTGCGCCTCGGAGTAGACCTCGAAGTCGTAGGTCAGGGCCGAGGTGAAGGACATGTCGCCGCCGCAGAGCCGCAGGATGCGGTACGGAAGTCCGAGCGACTTGACCAGCGTCTCGACATGGGCCACCATGCCGTCCAGGGCCTCGTACGAAACCTCGGGCAGCGACAACTGCACGATTTCCACCTTGTCGAACTGGTGCAGACGGTTCAGACCGCGCACGTCCTTGCCGTAGGAGCCGGCCTCGCGGCGGAAGCACGGCGTGTAGGCCGTCATCTTCACCGGGAAGTCCTTCTCGTCGAGGATTACGTCGCGGTAGATGTTCGTCACGGGCACCTCGGCCGTCGGCACGAGGTAGAAGTTGTCGACCGTGGCGTGGTACATCTGACCCTCCTTGTCGGGGAGCTGTCCGGTACCGAATCCCGAAGCCTCGTTGACCATCACCGGCGGCTCGACCTCCAGGTATCCGGCGCGGGTGTTGCAGTCGAGGAAGTAGTTGATCAGCGCGCGCTGCAGGCGGGCTCCCTTGCCCTTGTAGACGGGGAATCCGGTCCCGGTGAGCTTCACGCCCAGGTCGAAGTCGATGATGTCGTACTTCTTGGCCAGCTCCCAGTGGGGCAGCGGGTTTTC
>CALUMM010000141.1 GCA_944321755.1 uncultured Alistipes sp. | reverse complement strand
GTCGGCGGCAAGAACGGCGTGAATGTCGACGGATACAAGAACATGGCCGGAACCTTCACCCAGCCGCAGTTCGTCGTCTGCGACCCCTCGCTGCTGCGCTCGCTGCCCGACCGCGAATTCCGCGCCGGGCTCGCCGAGGTGGTCAAGGCCGCCATCATCGCCGATGCCGATCTCTTCGGGCGCATTGAACAGACCTCGTTCGAGACGCTCCGCGCCGATACCGACCTGCTTTCGGATGTCATCTCGGCGGCCATCCGCGTCAAGGCCGATATCGTGGAGTACGACGAGAAGGAGTCCGGCGAGCGCCGCAAACTCAACCTCGGACATACGCTGGCCCACGCCATCGAGAAGTCCTCGAACCGCATGAACCACGGCGAAGCCGTCGCGGTCGGTACGGCCCTGATTGCCGGGGCGGCCGTCAAGCTCGGCGTGCTGAAGGAGGAGGACCGGAGACGCATCGAGGAGCTGCTCGTGCGCCTGGGATTCGACCTTACGCCGCCCGTGGAGATCAAACGGCTCCTCAAGGAGGTCGGAAAGGACAAGAAAAACGAGGACGGTATGCTGCGCATCGTCCTGCCCGTGGGCATCGGCGACTGCGAGGTCCGGAAAATGGCGCCCGAGGCGTTCGCCGCCCTCTTCGCTTAGGATTTTTTGTGCAGTCCCTTTGTGGTGAGGCTCCGACGGATCCGTCCCTGCCCGCTCTCTGCCACCCCTGTCTCGGCGGAACGCGACCGCCTTCGATCCCTTGATGCCTGGAATCTGTTCCTTATCATGAAAATAGTGCGCATGAAAACCGTTGTCTCGCTTCTCGTCCTGTTGTTGCCCCTGCTGTCGGGTTGCGGGTTCGTATATGAACGGCATCTGGTCGGAAACTACTACCTGATAGCGGTAGATACCTGGGAGGATATGGATGTATGTTATCATCGGCAGGGAAACGAGGATGCACCCTATACGGGAATAACCGGAGCGGGAGTTTATGAAGTGGGGTATGACGACGACTTTATTCTGGTCAAGGCGTACCGTGCCTTGAGGGACACTACGGGCATCCCCTTACCGCGCTATGATCGGAATATCACCGAGTATTACATCATTCCCGTAAACAACGCACAAGAGGCGTGGGAAGCGCAGGAAAACAAATTCGGGGCGTTCGGCAAAGAGGATTTTGACGCGATGCGGAAAGAACTGGGAGTGCCGGATGACATCGTTTTCTGGCGACCATAATAATATGAACGGAGCGTGATGACGCTTAGGGCGCTTCCCGTTTGAAGCGTTGTCCGGGTGAGGCTTCTCCCGCAGCGGGCGATGCCCCGGCGAAACGGGTCGGATCCTGTTACGAAAAAGACCATCGGCAATAACCGATGGCCTTTTTCGATTCTTTATCCTTCTGCTGCGGATCAGTGGCGGGCGAATTTCCGCTCCAGTTCCGCGGCGTAGGCCTCCCAGTCGGTGATCGGAAGGCGCGCAACGCCCGACTCCACGGCAGCACGCGCCACGGCCGTCGAAACCCGGGTCAGCAGACGCGGGTCGAGCGGCTTGGGAATCAGGTAATCCCGCCCGAACTCCATCTTCTCGACGCCGTAGGCCTCCAGCACCGAGGCCGGAACCTCCTCGCGCGTCAGGTCCGCCAGCGCATGGGCCGCGGCGAGCTTCATCGCCTCGTTGATCTTCGTGGCACGCACGTCCAGCGCCCCGCGGAAAATGTAGGGAAAGCCCAGCACGTTGTTCACCTGGTTCGGGTAGTCCGAACGCCCCGTGGCGAAGATGATGTCCGGGCGCGAAGCCATCGCCGTCTCGTAGGCAATCTCCGGATCGGGGTTCGCCAGCGCCATGACGATCGGGTTGGCGGCCATCGTGCGCAGCATCTCGGGCTTCAGCGTGTCGGCCTTCGAGACCCCGAGGAAGACGTCGGCACCCTCGACCGCTTCGGCCAGTGTCGAGATCTTGCGCGTCGTGGCGAATTCGCGCTTCATGCGGTTGATGTCCTCGCGGTAGATCGTCACCACTCCGTGGCTGTCGCACAGCGTCACGTTGCTGTGGCGCACGCCCAGGGCCACGAACAGCTTCGCACACGCAATCGCCGCCGCACCCGCGCCGTTGACCACCACCCGCAGCTGCGAAAGCTCCTTCCCGGCGAGTTTCGCACCGTTCAGAAGCGCCGCCGATGAGATGATCGCCGTGCCGTGCTGGTCGTCGTGCATGAGCGGGATATCCAACTCCTCGCGCAGCCGCGTTTCGATTTCGAAGCACTCCGGGGCCTTGATGTCTTCGAGGTTGATACCCCCGAAGGTCGGGGCGATGGCCTTCACCGCACGGATGAACTCCTCGGGATCCGTGGCGTCGACCTCGATGTCGAAGGCGTCGATCCCCGCGTAGGTCTTGAAGAGCATACTCTTCCCCTCCATGACCGGTTTGGCCGCCAGCGGCCCGATGTTGCCCAGCCCCAGCACCGCCGTGCCGTTCGAGATCACCGCCACGAGGTTGCCCTTGCCCGTGTAGGTGTAGACGTCGTCCGCCCGGGCCGCAATCGCCCGCGACGGTGCCGCCACGCCCGGAGAGTAGGCCAGCGACAGATCATACGGAGTCTGGTAGGGTTTCGTGGGGACGACCCCGATCTTGCCGGGGTGCCCCTCGCTGTGGTAGCGCAGCGCCGCTTCGTCGAGTTTCGATTTGGTATCCATCAGTTTGCCGTTTTTTTTGAAGTCTTGGTTATTGCTCTTTGATTAACGGCGAATATAGTGAAATTATCGTGTGGATACTAAATTTTTTTAGATTTTTTGACAAATTTTTTAGGAACGGCCGCTCCGGCTTTGGAAAAGTTCCCGAAATGAACGACCGCGGGCGCAAAATGAACACCCGGTTCGTCCGGTCCGCAAAACGGACGGAATCCGAACTCGCCGCACTGTGGTGGGGCGTGTTTGTGAAGGTTGCGGCGCCGTGGCGATCGGGATGCCGTGGCAGGGGAGGCGTGTGTTTGTGACGATTGCAGCGTCGTAACGGAGGAGTGTCTGTGGCAGGGGGTGTGCCGATTGCAGCGTTGCGGCGGCGGAGTGCCTGCGGCAGGGGTTGCGGCGGGCGTGTGCGGGGCGGGCTTGGGGCAGGCGCGGTATTCGGGGCTGGGATACTCCTTCCTGAAGGGTTGCGGCCCGGGATCAGATGTCAGATGAATGTTGCCCCCCCCTTCTGCGGCTCGGGGTCAGAAGAGTGCTGTGTTACCCCCCCCCTCTGCGGCCCGGGGTCAGAAGAGCGTCGCGTCGCCGCCTCCCGGAGCGCCGAATCCCAGGTGCTCCCACGCCAGCGGCGTCGCCTCGCGTCCCCGGGGTGTGCGTTTCAGGAACCCCTCCTTGATCAGGAACGGCTCGTAGACCTCCTCGATCGTCCCGGCCTCCTCGCCGACGGCCGTGGCGATCGTATTCAGACCCACCGGCCCGCCGTTGAACTTTTCGATGATCGTTCCCAGGATCTTGTTGTCCATGTGGTCCAGCCCCCGGGAGTCGATGTTCAGCGCCGAGAGCGCCACCCGCGTGATCGGCAGGTCGATATGCCCCTCGCCCTTGACCATCGCGAAGTCCCGCACGCGCCGCAGCAGGGCGTTGGCGATACGCGGCGTGCCGCGCGAACGCAGGGCCACCTCGCGGGCCGCGTCGTCGTCGATCGAGACGTCGAGAATCCGCGCCGAACGCCGCACGATCCCCGCCAGGACCCCGGCGTCGTAGTATTCCAGGTGGCACTGGATCCCGAACCGCGCCCGCAGCGGCGAGGTCAGCAGTCCGCTGCGCGTCGTGGCGCCGATCAGCGTGAAGGGCGCCAGCTCGATCTGGATCGAACGCGCCGAAGGACCCTTGTCCAGTACGATGTCGATCTTGAAATCCTCCATCGCCGAGTAGAGGTACTCCTCGACAATGGGGCTCAGGCGGTGGATCTCGTCGATGAAGAGCACGTCCCCCGGATTGAGGTTCGTGAGCAGCCCCGCCAGGTCCCCCGGCTTGTCCAGCACCGGACCCGACGTCACGCGCAGCTGTGCCCCCATCTCGTTGGCGATGATGTTCGCCAGGGTCGTCTTGCCCAGCCCCGGAGGCCCGTGCAGCAGCACGTGGTCGAGTGAGTCGCCGCGCATGAGCGCCGCCTTGATGAAGACCCGCAGGTTGTCGACGATCTTCTCCTGCCCGGCGAAGTTCTCCAACTCCTGCGGGCGGATCCGGTTCTCGAATTCGAGGTCGCTTTCGGTATT
>CALUMM010000140.1 GCA_944321755.1 uncultured Alistipes sp. | reverse complement strand
CCGAATTTTTCACGATTTTGCCCCGCTCAAGTGATTATATAATAAACAAGCCGAAAAAATGACCGAAGAATTCCTATATCGCTACGTCTCCTGCCAAACCTCCCCGGAGGAGGAACAGGAGATCCTGGCCTGGTTGAATGCCGACCCGGAACACGAACGCCTGCTCGCCAAGGTCCACCGCCGTCACGACCTGGCGGCCCTGAGCGCCCCGCTCATCAACGAACTCTACGACCGCGACCGCAAAAACAACCTCCGCCACCTGGTGCGCCGCTGGGCCGTGGCGGGACTTTCGGCCGCGGCGGCGGTGTCGCTCCTCTTCGGGGGCTACTACTACCGCCAGAGCCGGACGCTCGAACGCCTCGGGGCCCGGAACATCACCCTCGACGTCCCGGCGGGCCAGCACCTGCAGATTTCGCTCCCGGACGGCACGGCCGTGTGGCTCAATGCCGGGACCCGGTTCGAATACCCGGCGCTCTTCGCCGCGGCCGAGCGCCGCGTGCGGGTCGACGGCGAAGCCCGTTTCGACGTGACGCACGATGCCGACCATCCGTTCGTCGTGGAGACCCACGCCTGCGACGTGCGGGTGCTGGGCACGGAGTTCGACGTCGCGGCCAGCCGCGAGCGCGGGAGCTTCTCGGCGGCCCTGTTCGAGGGGAGCGTCGAGGTCCGCAACCGCCAGACCGACCAGACCGTCCGGATCCGCCCCAACGAGACGGTGCGCCTCGAAGGCTCGCGCCTGGCCGTCGGGCGGATCGAGAATTCGGACGACTACCTCTGGACCGAGGGCTACATCAACTTCAAGGGCCACACCTTCGGCGAGATCATCGACCGCTACCGCCAGGTCTACGGCGTGGAGATCCGCCTGGAGGGCGTGACGGTGCCCGAAACGAAGTTCCAGTGGGGCAAGATCCACATCCAGGACGGCGTGGACAACGCCATGAAGGTCCTGCAGACGATCTACCCCATCACCTACGAATTCGACCCCGAAGAGCGGACGATCGTCGTGCGCAACCGATAAGGAGGTTGCGATCCGATATTTTTCCAACCCTGAAAACCGACCTGCCTATGAGATAACCCGATCCCTTTTTCTTTGTACGACCTGAAACGGTACCGTTGAACCCCCGTATAAAAAACGGTCTGCGGCAGTGGTAGCGCACTCCGCAGACCCGGGTTCAAGCTATTCATCGAAGTAACCTAAACCTTAATTCACAAAAGTATGAATAAATATGCGCAAATCAAAGCGTTTATGGCGTTTGCACTCTTTGTTTTCGTGCTGCAGGCGCCCTTTGCGGGACATGCGCAGACGCGAAGGATCCGCCTCGACCTCGAAGCGGCACCGCTGAAGGAGGCCATCCAGGCCATCGAGCAACAGTCCGCGTATCGTTTTGTGCCGAGTCCGGAGGTGGATCTCGAACACCGGGTGAGCCTGCGGGCCGAATCCGCCTCGATCCGGACGCTGCTCGACCGCCTGCTGGCCCCGACGCCCTATACCTATACGGTCATCGAGTCGACGACGACCATCACGCTGTCGAAACGTCCCGAAACCCCCTCGTCACAAGTGTCGGGCGTGGTGCGTGACGCCTCGAACCGCCCGATCATCGGTGCGACGGTGCTGGTCGCCGGGACGACGAACGGCGTATCGACCGATGCCGAGGGACGTTTCGCCCTGACCGTCCCGAATCCTGCGACGGCCCGGCTGGAGTTCAGCTACCTGGGCTGCGAATCCCAGACGCTGCCGGTCGGGAGCCGCACGACGTTCGACATCACGCTGCAGGAATCCACCTCGGAGATCGAATCGGTGGTCGTCACGGCCCTGGGCATCAAGCGTTCGGAGAAGGCCCTGGCCTATACCGTGGCACAGGTCGCCCCCGAGGAACTGACGACGGTCAAGGATGCCAACTTCATCAACGCTCTTTCGGGCAAGGTGGCCGGTGTGACGGTCAACGCCTCGTCGTCGGGCGTGGGCGGCGTCTCGAAGGTCGTCATGCGCGGTATGAAGTCGATCATGCAGTCGTCGAACACGCTGTACGTGATCGACGGTATCCCGATGTTCAACAACTCGTCGAAGGGCGGCATGGAGTTCGACTCGAAGGGCGCCACGGAGTCCATCGCCGACCTGAACCCCGATGATATCGCGTCGATGTCGGTGATGACGGGTGCTGCGGCCGCGGCGCTCTACGGTTCGGAGGCCGCGAACGGTGCGGTGCTGATCTCCACCAAGCGAGGTGAGGCCGGGAAGCTGAAGGTGACCCTCTCGACGAACATCGAGTTTCTGGAGCCGCTCTGGCTTCCGGAGTTCCAGAACCGCTACGGCACGGGCCGCAAGGGCAAAACCACGGGTTCGACGATCCACAGCTGGGGTCCGCGCCTTTCGGAGAGCGCCCGCTACGGCTATACGCCGGAGGATTTCCTTGAAACGGGCCATGTCTATACGAATTCCGTGACCGTCTCGGGGGGTACGGACCGCAACCAGACCTACTTTTCGGCTGCGGCGGTCAACTCGGACGGATTGGTTCCCAACAACGAGTATAACCGTTACAACTTCACGTTCCGCAATACGTCGCACTTCCTCGATGACCGGCTGACGCTCGATGCCTCGGCGTCGTACATCATCCAGGACGACCGCAACATGACCAACCAGGGTGTCTATTCGAACCCGCTGGTTCCGGCCTACCTTTTCCCGCGGGGCGACAATTTCGATCTGGTCCGCACGTTCGAGCGGTGGGACCCGGCGCGGAAGATCTACGCGCAGTTCTGGCCGCAGGGCGCCGGGGACCTGGAGATGCAGAATCCCTACTGGATCGCCTACCGCAACCCGCGTGAGAACAGCCGCCACCGCTACCTGCTGTCGGCTTCGGCGAGCTATTCGATCCTCGACTGGCTGGATGTCTCGGGCCGCATCCGCATCGACAATACCGACCGGTCGTTCACGCAGAAGCTCTACGCCACGACCAACTCCACGCTGCTCGAAGGGAGCAAGTACGGACACTATACGGAGTTGAGCGAGAAGTCGCGCCAGACGTACGGCGACGTGATGGTGAACATCAACAAGACATTCGGCGAGCGTTTTTCGCTGGCGGCGCACGTCGGCGCCTCGCTCAACGACACGCGCCTGCAGGGCCTTGACCTGAACGGTCCGCTGCAGAAGCCGTCGAACATCTTCCATCCGGAGGCCATCGACCCGACGAAGCGCAAGGTGACACGTTCGGGGTGGCACGAGCAGACACAGTCGCTCTTCGCCTCGCTCGAAGTGGGCTGGGCGTCGCAGCTCTTCCTCACGGTGACGGGCCGCAACGACTGGGCCTCGCAGCTGGCGGGATCGCCGCAGTCGTCGTTCTTCTACCCGTCGGTGGGCGTTTCGTGGCTTCCGTCTGCGACCTTCGACTTTCCGGAGCTCTTCCCCTACCTGAAGATCCGGGCGTCGTGGGCCTCGGTGGGAACGCCGTTCCCGCGGGAGCTGACCTACGCCACCCACCCCTACGACCATACGGGCCAGACGTGGGACGACAAGACCAACTACCCGATCGGCGAGCTGCGCCCCGAGCGGACGAAGACCTGGGAACTGGGCTTCGATGCGCGTTTCCTGAACGGTTTCGACCTCTCGTTCTCGTGGTACCTGGCCGACACCTACAACCAGACGTTCAATCCGCAGGTTTCGGCCTCGTCGGGCTACGCCGACATGTACGTGCAGACGGGCCACGTCCGCAATACGGGTATCGAGGCGAGCCTGGGCTATTCGCACACGTGGCGCGACTTCACGTGGGATTCGAACTTCACCGTGTCGAGCAACCGCAACGAGATCCGCGAGCTGATGCGCGACTGGTACAACCCGCTTTCGGGCGAGGTCATCTCGAAGGACCGGCTGGAGATCAACAAACTCGGTCAGGTGCGCTTCCTCCTGAAGGAGGGCGGATCGATGGGCGACATCTATTCGAATTCGGACCTGCGGCGCGACGACAAGGGTCGGATCGAGATCGACGAGGCGGGGAACGTCTACGTGGAGAACAACCTCCCGGACATGAAGCTGGGTTCGGTCTTCCCGAAGGCGAACCTGGCATGGCGGAACGACTTCCGCTGGAAGGGCGTGAACCTCGGGTTCCTCATCGCGGCGCGCATCGGCGGCGTGGTCTACTCGGCGACGCAGGCCAACCTGGACCTGTACGGGGTTTCGGAGGCTTCGGCCGCGGCGCGGGATGCGGGCGGCGTGCTGGTCAACGGCCGTGCGATGGTCGATCCGGAGATGTGGTACACGACGATCGGCGCCGGAGCGGGCATTCCGCAGTATTACACCTACGATGCGACGAACGTGCGTCTGCAGGAGCTCTCGGTGGGCTATACGCTTCCGCGCAAATGGCTCAAGGTGTGCGACATCACGGTGTCGCTCGTGGGCCGCAACCTCTGGATGATGTACTGCAGGGCGCCGTTCGATCCCGAGAGCGTGGCCTCGACCGAGAATTTCTATACGGGGATGGACTATTTCATGATGCCCTCGACCCGGAACATCGGTTTCAACGTAAACATTAAATTCTGACCGCCATGAAGACA
>CALUMM010000139.1 GCA_944321755.1 uncultured Alistipes sp. | reverse complement strand
TCCTTGTCGGGGTTGAGCGGAATGGTGTCGGTGACGATCACCTCCTCCAGGGCGCTGTCGTTGATGCGCTCGTAGGCGGGACCCGACAGCACGGGGTGGGTGATGGCGGCGCGCACGCTCTTGGCACCGCGCGACATGAGCATGTCGGCGGCCATGCAGATCGTGCCGGCCGTGTCGATCATGTCGTCGACGATCATGATATTGCGGCCTTCGACCTCGCCGATGGCGGTCATCTTGCCCACGACGTTGGCTTTCGCACGCTCCTTATGGGAGATGATGATCGGGGTTCCGAGGTGTTTGGCGTAGGTGTTGGCGCGTTTGGCACCGCCCATGTCGGGAGCTGCGATCGAGAGGTCTTCGATGTTGAGGCTCTTGATGTAGGGCACGAAGATGCCGCTGGCGTAGAGGGCATCGACGGGGACATCGAAGAAACCCTGGATCTGGTCGGCGTGGAGGTCCATGGTCATCACGCGGTCGACGCCTGCGGCCATCAGGAGGTTGGCTACCAGTTTGGCTCCGATCGGCACGCGGGGGCGGTCCTTGCGGTCCTGGCGGGCCCAGCCGAAGTAGGGCATCACGGCGACGACCTTGTAAGCCGATGCGCGGCGTGCGGCGTCGATCATCATGAGCAACTCCATGAGGTTGTCCGAGGGCGGGAAGGTCGACTGGATGATGAATACCGTGCAGCCGCGGATCGATTCGTTGTAGCAGGGCTGGAATTCGCCGTCGCTGAATCGCAGCACTTCGACCTGACCGAGTGTGGTGCCGAAACTTGCGGCGATCTTTTTGGCGAGGTATTCCGAGCCACGGCCGGAAAAGATTTTGATTTTGTGGATAGCCATAGGTTACGGGGATTTTGACGTTGCAAAGATAGGACAATAGGATGAAAAAATGCGCCCCGGGGGGCGCTAATTATCAACAAAAATTAAACTTTCAGGATGGAATCGATGAAATCCAGGATTTCGTCGCGTCCGAGTCCCCGTTCCGAGGAGCTGACCAGCATGGGCGGCAGTTCCTCCCACTGTTCGGAGAGCGCCGTCCGGAAGCGTTCGACACTCTTTTCGCGCTGGGTTTTGGAGAGTTTGTCGGCCTTGGTGAAGATGATTCCGAAGGGCACGCCGTTTTCGCCGAGCATCTCGATGAAGCGCAGGTCGATGCGCTGGGGTTCGAGTCGGATGTCGACCAGCACGAAGAGGAAGTGGAGTTTTTCGCAGCGGAGGACGTAATCGGTGATGAGTTTCGAGAATTCACCCCGCTGGACCTTCGAGGTGCGGGCGTATCCGTAACCCGGGAGGTCAACCAGATACCATGCGTCGTTGATGCGGAAGTGGTTGATCAGGCGGGTTTTGCCGGGGGTTCCGGAGACTTTGGCCAGGCTCTGGCGTCCGGTGAGGAGGTTGATGAGCGACGACTTCCCGACGTTGCTCCGCCCGATGAAGGCGATGTCGCGCAGGTCGTCCTTGGGGACCTGCGAAATGCGCTCCGACGAGCATTTGAATTCGGCTTTCGAGATTTGCATCGTTCGGCAGTTTTCGGCAAAGATAGTGTTTGTCGGGGGGATTGCCAAATTTCGGGCCGTCCGGGCCATCCTGGATCTGCGGCATCCGGACCATCCTGGAACTGCGGCATCCGGGCCTGTTTCGTCAGCGGTGGCGGGGATAGCGGTTGTTGAAACGGTATCCGGCGCCGAGCATCAGGTAGTTGGGCATGTGGAAATCCCGCATACTGTAGCCGATGTGGATGAACGAACTGTGCGTCACGGCGACCTTCAGCGCCAGGATCTGGTAGAACGACCTGAGGTCGCCGCCCTTGTGCAGGACGTTGACACCCAGTCCGATGCCGATGTTGAAGTAGGGCATGACGAACTCTCCGCGGGCCGAGACGCCGAGTGCGATCTGTCGGTCGAACCCCGGATCGACGGTCTCGACCTGAGCGAATCCTCCGTCGGAGATCTGGTCGGTGGGGATGACGTTGGCGCTGCCGTCGTAGACGCCGTCGAGCGAGACGCCTGCGCGGAACTTGTAGCCGAAATTGTACATCGGGGCGAAGTTGAACCCTACGACCGTATAGGCGTCCGGAGCGGCATACTGCTTGTCTCCGACCTCGATTCCCTTGCGCCGCCACGACCCGAAGAGCACCAGATCGTAGCTGACATGGCGCGGGAATGCGGGGATAAAGGCCCTCGGTTCGGTTTCGGGGGTCCGTCTTCCGAAGTTGTAGGAGAGTCCGGCCCGGCCGCCGACGGTGTTGAGTCCGGCATTGGGGTACTTGGTGTTTCCGTTGGAGAAGTGGGTGAGGGAGATGCCGGCCGTGAGGTCCACCTCGCGCATGATCCGCCATTTGAACAGGAAATCGAGGTTGAGGTAGGCGTTGACCTTCGACCCCATCATCTTGTTGTTGGAGTTGGTTTCGGGATCGTAGGGCTTCCAGCCGAACGAGAGTCCGAAATTCCACTCGTAGTCGAACGTGAGCCGGGGTGCGAGCCGCGCGATGCGGGCTCCCTGGAAGAGGTAGACCGCCGTGGGGCTGCCGATTTCGTCGGGGCGCTGGAAGTCGTAGTAGGCGACGCCGAGGCCCTGGTAGACGCCTCCGTAGATGCGGTCGGGGGTCGAGCCGGGCCGGAACTGGAACGAGTAGCGGAAATGGCCCGACAGGGAGAGGTCGATGGGTTGTCCGGTCCGGTTTTCGCGCTTGAGGAAGGGGTTCGTGGGGAAGATGTATTCGGGCCGGAACTCCGCGCTGAGGCGGTGCATGAAGCGCGGCCCCGCGGCGGAGGTGTCGCGCGGGAAACGCACGCCCGTCGGATTGCGGGTGTATTGGCCGGGAGTTCCGTTCTTGGGGTCCTTCTCACTTCTTCGGGTCGCTCTCTCCGTTTCGGCTTTCGCGGCGCGGTACCCGGCTTCGTAACCGCGTCGGTATTCGCTTGGGAGCGTGTCGGAGGGGACGGGCTGCGGCGGCGCGGCGGGCGCTGCGAACGGAATGCAGCCCATGGCCACGCCTGCAAGGAGGAGTGCCGTCCACCGGTTCCGGAAACGCTGATTCATGGTGTGTCGGGTCGTTTTGCCGCCGAAGATACGAAAATTTCCGGAAACGGAGCCGTCTCCGGGCGTGTTTGATGCGTTCGGACGGGAAAATGCCCCCGTCCGGTGGAGGGATGGGGGCATTTCGGGTGTGACGGGCATGGCCGCGGAGCCCGCGGGCCGGCCGCGGATCAGTAGCCGAGGATGCGGAGCATCGAACGGTAGGACTGCTCCTTGGCGAAGAGCCGCGTGTAGTATTCGTTGTCGGACTTGTCGCGGTCGATGATGATGTGCTTCGGGGCGGGGATCAGGCAGTGCTGGATGCCTCCGAATCCGCCGAGCGACTCCTGGTAGGCTCCCGTGTGGAAGAATCCGATGTACTGCGTGTTTCCGGGTTCGAGTTTCGGGAGGAAGATGGCGTTGGTGTGGCACTCCGAATTGTAGAAGTCCTCGCTGTCGCAGGTCAGCCCGCCGAGGAAGACGCGCTGGTACTCCTTGTCCCAGTTGTTGACGGCGAGCATGATGTAGCGCTGGTTGATTCCCCAGGTGTCGGGCAGGGTGGTGATGAACGACGAGTCGATCATGTACCAGTTCTCGCGGTCGTTCTGCTGCTTCTGGTTGACGATCGAGTAGAGCGCGGCGCCGCTTTCGCCGACGGTGAACGACCCGAATTCGGTGAAGATGTTGGGCTCCTCGATGCCGTTTCGCTGGCAGATGTTCTTGATCTGTGCGACGATCTCCTCGGTGAGGTATTCGTAGTCGTACTCGAAGTTCAGGGAGTTCTTGATCGGGAAACCGCCGCCGATGTTGAGGCTGTCGAGCTCGGGGCAGATGGCCTTGAGTTCGCAGTAGACGTTCATGCATTTCGACAGCTCGTTCCAGTAGTAGGCGGTGTCCTTGATGCCGGTATTGATGAAGAAGTGCAGCATCTTGAGCTGGAACTTCTTGCTGTTCTTGAGTTTGGCCTTGTAGAAGGCGACGATGTCGTTGTAGCGGATTCCGAGGCGCGAGGTGTAGAAATCGAATTTCGGCTCCTCCTCGCAGGCGATGCGGATTCCGACCTTGCACTTCTTGGTGAAGGCGTCCTCGAAGAGGTCGAGCTCCTCCTTGTTGTCCAGGACGGGGATCGTGTTGGTGAAACCGTCGTTGACGAGCTGTGCGATGTTCTCGACATACTGCGGGCGTTTGAATCCGTTGCAGACGATGTACCGGTCCTTGTCGATGATGCCGCTGTCGTAGAGGGCGTTGATGATATGGATGTCGTAGGCCGAGGAGGTTTCGAGGTGGATGTCGTTCTTCATGGCCTCTTCGAGCACGAAGGAGAAGTGGCTCGACTTGGTGCAGTAACAGTAGTTGTACGACCCCTTGTAGTCGACCTTTGCCATCGCTACGTTGAACATGCGTTTGGCGCGGTTGATCTGCTGGGAGATCTTCGGCAGGTAGGTGATCTTGAGCGGAGTTCCGTACTGTTTGATGAGTTCCATGAGGGGGATGTCATGGAAATTGAGCTCGTTGTCCTCGACGGAGAACTCGTC
>CALUMM010000138.1 GCA_944321755.1 uncultured Alistipes sp. | reverse complement strand
TTTTCCGTTTTCATGGCTGTCGTTTAAAAGGTTAGTTTTACATTGAAGCCGATGCTGCGCAACGACGGCATCATGAAATAGTCGATCCCCTGGTAGAAGGTCCCCGTCGATGCCACGGCCTCGGGGTCGAACGGCGCCTTGCAGTAGATCATCCACAGGTTGCGACCCACGAGCGAAACCTCCACCGAGCAGACATCGCCAAGCCACCGCCGCGGCAGCTTGTAGCCGAGCGACAACTCCTGCAGACGCACGTTCGTGGCCGAATAGGTGTAGTATTGCGGCAGTCCCGACTGCGCCGAAATCGACTGGTACCACTTCTGCGGATCGACCATCGAACGGCCGTTGACCAGCGCGCCGCCCGCATCGCGGGCCGCCGCCGTGGCCTCCGAAACACCGAACTGATCCATCCACGCCTGGGTCGCCGAGTAGCAGATGCCGCCCAAACGCACCGTGAAAAGCACGCCGAGATTCACGCCCTTCCACGAAAAATCGTTGCGCCAGGCCAGATTCGCATCCGGAAGCACCGACCCGAGCAGGATGTCCGGACAGTTGTCCAGAATCGTCACGTTGCCCCGGTCATCGAACTCGACGTATCCCTTTTCGCTGTACTTCAGGTTCGAATTCGTGTAGAGGTCGCCCATCGTGCCGCCCGGTTTGAGGATGTATTTCGCCTTGCCCAGGCCCTTGATTTCCAGCCGCTCCTTGGTGATCAGCTCCCCGGTCTCCGGGTGGGTGTAGTTGTGGACCAGCTCGACGATCTCGTTGCGGTTCCACGAGAAGGTGAAGTTCGTCGACCAGCGGAAATCCCGCCACGTGTTGTCATACCCCGCCGAGAGCTCCACACCCGTATTGCGGACATGGCCCGTCTGGAGGTAGATCGTCGAATAACCCGACGAAACCGAAATCTGCGGATCGAACGTCTGGTTGTAGGTGTCGGCCCGGTACCACGAGGCCGAAAGGCTCAGGTGACGCCACAGCCGCAGGTCGAGACCGGCCTCCCAGGTCTTCGTCCGCTCCGGGTGCAGTTCGCCGATCGGGTAGTGGGTCTTGGGTTTCCAGGCGTGGTTCGTATTGTCGTACTCGTAGGTCGGGATCGTCAGGTGACGCGGGAAGGGAATACCCACCGACGAGAACGATCCCCGCACCTTCAGGTAGCTGAACGCCGCGGGAAGGTCGAACGTCTCGCTCGGAATCCACGACAAGCCCACCGACGGGTAGAAGAACGACGATTCGGGCGATTCGGCCAGCTGCGAAGCCCAGTCGTTGCGGCCCGTCAGGGTCAGGTAGAGCATCTGCCGCCAGCCTACCTCCACCGATGCGAAAAGCGACTGCGTCTGCTCCCGCCAGCCCTCCTTGGAGGCCCGGCGCTTCTCGATGTCGAGATCGAAGACCGAAAAGACATTCGGAATGCCGTCGTTGGAGAGCGGTCCCTGGTAGGTCAGTTCGTCCGAGCGCGTGTCGTTGATCGAGGCGCCGACATTGGCGTGGAGCGACCAGTCCTCCCCGAACGTCTTGTCGATATTGACCATCAGGTCGCCGTAGGTCTGCTTGTCGTAGCGCCGCGACTCGCCGTAAAAACCCTGCGTGCTGCCTTCGAGCAGCGTGGCATTCGACGAGGCGTAGAGTTTCTGCGTGTAGAGATTGTTCGAATTGTCGACCCGCACACGCCCGGAGACATTCAGCCAGTCGGTGATGTCGTAAGAGAGCGAGGCCGAAAGCATGTAGCGGTTGCGGTCGTTGTCCCGCAGGTTGCGGTAGGCGATCCAGTAGGGGTTCTGCATCCTGAGGTCACCGCCTTCGCCGTAGGGCCAGTACTGCTCGTAGATCCCCCGGGCCGGGTTGTAGCGCTCGAAATTCCGGGCCAGCGAGAAATCCTCGCCCCGCGGAAAGAGGTAGGCCGAAACCAGCGGATTCGAATAGACCCCCTGATTGATCATGTTCCGGTCCTTCTGGACGATGTAACTCGCCCCGACATCCAGCCGCAGGCGGTCCTGCAGGAAATAGGAGCTGTTCCGGAACGTGAAGTTGTAACGGTCGTAGTAGTTGTTGGGGATGATCCCCTCGGAATTCACCGAAGCCGCCGAAAAGAAGGTCCGGTTCCGCTCCGTACCGCCCGACAACGTCACCGAATTGGAGGAGACGTAGCCGGTCTGGAGAAAATCATCCGGCGTATATCCCGTGCGGGCTGCCGGAAGCAGTTTCGGGCCCCAGCTCTGGATCGGAGAGCCCTCCCGCGTGCCGTTCGAACCCGTGCCGTAGCGGTTCTGGAACTCCGGCATCACGAACGGACGCAGAAATTCGTTGTTCGTGGAGAAGCCCACGCGCAGACGCCCCGCTTCGCCCTGGCGGGTCGTGATCATGATCGCGCCGTTCGCGGCATTCGATCCGTAAAGGGCCGCGGCCGCAGCGCCGTTCAGCACGCTGATACGCTCGATGTCGTCGGGATTCAGGTCCGCAATGGCATCCGTGGCGCCCTTCGAGTCGAATTCCGTACCGCCGCCCCCGCCGTAGTTGTTCATCGGGATACCGTCGATCACATACAGGGCGTTGTTGTTCTGCGAAATGGACTTCTGGCCGCGCAGCACCACCTTGGCCGCGCCGCCCACACCCGACGACGAGGAGTTGATCTGCAGTCCGGCCACCTTGCCCGCCAGGGCGTTCATGAAGTTCGCATCCCGGACCATCGTGATCTCCTCGGAGCTCACCTCCGAGACATTATAGGCAAGGGCCTTCTCGGAACGCCTGATGCCCAGGGCCGTCACCACGACGCTCTCGATCTCGGAAACCTGCTCCCGAAGCGTGATGTCGAAGGAGGTCCGGCTGCCCACGGCCAGCGTACAGGATTCATACCCCAGGTAGCTCACCTCCAGAACCGCCGAGGAGGGCGCGGCAACCGTCAGCGAAAAACGGCCGTTCGCGTCGGTCGAGACGCCGTTCGTCGTTCCGCGGACCAGCACCGTGGCCCCCACGATCGGGCGCCCCGAAGCATCGGTCACCCGCCCCGAAACGTCCGCCGGAGCTTCCCCTTTCCGCACCGAGAGCGAAATGCTCAACGACCGGATGTCGTAGCGGATATCGGTGCCACGGACCATCTGATCCAATGCGTCGGTCAGCGGGGCCTCCGTGACGTCAACACGCACGAGCCGGGAGGTCTCGACCTCCGCACTCGTAACAAAAAGATATTTGGTTTGTCGTTCGATTTCGGCCATGACCGTCGTCATCGGAACCCCGTCCAGATGAATCGTAACGTGAACCTTCCGGCTCTCCTGCGCTTCCGCGTGCGGGGAGAGCAGCAGGCATGACCCGAGCATGAACAAAAAAGTAAACAGACGTTTCGCTTGTCGAATAAACTTTTTATTCATAAATTTGTGAATTAAGGTTAGAGTAGGCTTTAAATGCTCGAACCGGGGCCTGCACGGATGGTCGCACATCCCGCAGGCCATTTTTTTGGGGGTTCGGCAAGGTAGTTTCAGCAGGTTGCAGGTCGTTGGGTTCAAATCATAGGCAGCAGGTATTTCAAGGTTGTTATTCGGATCGGTTCTCTATCGGATGGTGACCGTATTGGTCTGTTCATCCTTGTCGTAGCTGAAGTCGGCGAACTGCTGCAGCACCTGCAGGGCGTTGTCGATGCCGATCGACTGCCGGATCTTGCCCTGTCCGATGTGGATCGACGGGACCCGTTCGAGGCGGATCGTCACCCCGAAAGCCTTCTCGAAACGCGCCATCAATTCGGGGAAACTCCGGCCCGTGAGGTTGATGATACCCTCCGTCCAGCGGTACTCGTCGGCATCGACGACATCCCCGACCCGGAGATGTCCGCCGCAGAGCGTGACCATCCGGTTCGGAGAGAGCACGACCCGCTCATCCGCAACCAGGCGGTTGGTCACCGCCACGCTCCCCTCGAAAAGCGCCGCGGAGAAACGACGGCTCCCGGATTCGGCCAGGACGTTGAATTTCGTGCCCAGCACCTCCAGATCGCAGGCGTAGGTCTCCACCACGAACGGACGCTGCGCGTCGTGGACCACCTCGAAACGGGCCTCGCCCTCGATCTCCACACGCCGTTCATCCCCGGCGAAGAGCGCCGGATAACGCAGGGTCGACCCGGCATTCAGCCAGACCGACGTTCCGTCCTGCAGGGTCATCTTCAGATGCTGCCCATAGGGGACTTCGATGGCCAGCATCCGTTCCGAGAGGTGCGCCATGCGACGGGATTGCCGGAAGTGGTACCCCCCGAAGAGCACCAGCGCAACCATCGCGGCAACCGCACTCCAGCGGCGAAGCCGGAAACTCCACCGGGCGGTACGGTGCTGTTCGTGGTATTTGTCGATCAGCGGGCCGCTCAACGCCACCAGATCGTATTGGCGCTGGATTTCCGACAACAGGCGTCCGTGGGCCGGATCGCTGTCGAGCCATTCGAGAACGGCCAGCTCCTCCTCGGGCGTAGCCTGGCATTTTATATAACGGTACAGGGTCTCTTTTTCCATATCTGCAATCGGGTTTGACGTAATATAGACGCATGGCAGGGCCGGATTTGCGAAAAAAACGGGCGGATCCTGCAAATAAATATTTTTAAGAATGGAACCGGCTGGTAATCAGTGCCGTGTGGTTTTCGGGAGGGGCAGGGGGGGGGCAGGGCCCCCGAAAGGGGCCCTCTTTTTTCCTTGGCCCGCGGGGCGGCGGTGAGCTCCAGGGTCTGCCGGGCGGTGAGGTCCAGCTCCATAAACTGCCGGGTGGTGTAGTAGCGGAAGTTGGCAATG
>CALUMM010000137.1 GCA_944321755.1 uncultured Alistipes sp. | reverse complement strand
TTCGTACAGTCGGCGCCCGAGAAGGTCGTCGCCAACGAGCGCGCCAAGCAGGCCGATGCCGAAGCCAAGATCGCCGCACTCAAGGAGCAGCTCGCAGCCCTGAAATAGTTGACGGAGGGGCCGGAAAAGGCCGAGGGGGGGGGTAAGGGAGGTCCCGCCCAAGAGAGAGGCAAAAGTCCCGTCCGTGGGAGGGGCGTCCAAGAGTGAGAGAGACCCCGCCAAGTGAACGACAAAGGTCCCGCCCGCGGGTGAGAGAGCAAGAGGGTGAGGGTGAGGGGAGGGTCCCCGCCCCGAAACTCCGGAACAGCCCGACAACCCGCCCGTCCACCACCCGAAATCCGACCGACCCCCGCCCCCAGTGGCGGGGGCCTGTCGCAAACCGGAATCCGAAAACCCGAAAAATGCCATCCATCACCATCTATACCGACGGCTCGGCCCTCGGAAATCCCGGCCCCGGAGGTTACGGCGTCGTACTCCTCTCGGGCCCCTACCGCAAGGAGCTCTCGCAAGGTTTCCGCCTCACGACCAACAACCGCATGGAACTCATGGCCGTCTGCGCCGCCCTCGAAGCGCTCCGCTTCGAAGGCTCCGACGTCGTGATCTACTCCGACTCGAAATATGTCGTCGATGCCGTCTCGAAGGGCTGGGTATTCGGCTGGGTGCGCAAGGGGTTCGCCGGAAAGAAGAACCCCGACCTCTGGTTGCGCTTCCTCCGCTCCTACAACCGCCACCACGTCCGCTTCGTCTGGGTCAAGGGTCACGCCGACACCGTCGAGAACAACCGTTGCGACCAGTTGGCCGTCGCTGCCGCCAACGACCGCACCCGCTGGCTCGAAGATACCGGATATACGCCGGAATAGAAGGCGGTATGGAAGGGGCGTCCGGCAGGGAGAAGGACGCACCCGCGCCTGGATTCCCCGTCAAGCGGGAAATGACAAGAAAGAGCGTTGCAGGCTTTCATGAATCCCCCGGCAAGCAGGGAGAAGGACGCGCCCGCATCTGGATCCCCCGTCAAGCGGGAAATGACAAGAAAGAGCGTCGCAGGCTTTCATGAATCCCCCCGGCAAGCAGAGAAGCCCGCGTCCGGATTCCCCGGCGAGCGGAAAACAATCGTTTTTTCGCACTTAAGTTCCATTCATTGCCCGAATTTTCGCGCTTTTTTCGCTTTTCGGGTTATTATTCCTATATTTGCGGGAAATTGATGCCTGTCTGGAACGGCCAAACCAACCCCGAAATTCCCGGAAATAACCCGCGGAACTCTTCGCAACAGGAAAAACCGTCCCGGCTGTGAGATTGCGCAAACTCCAAACCTTACGGAATGTTCAAGACTTACATGCGGTTGTTGGGCTTCGCCCGGCCGATCAAGAAATACGCCATACCCTATTTCTTCTACTCGCTCCTCTACGCGCTGTTCAACTCCCTGACGTTCATGCTGATCATCCCGATCCTGAACACCATGTTCGACGCGAACTACTCCTTCGAGTACGTCGAAAAACTGCCCCCCGTGGAGTTCAACCAGGAGTACCTGACAACCCTCTTCAATTTCACCTACTCACACCTCTTCCAGGAGTATGACCGACAGAACGTCCTCCTGCTCCTGGCCATCGTCGCCGTCTGCATCAGCTTCCTGAGCAACCTCTTCCGCTACCTCGGAGCCTGGACCATGGAGAACATGCGAACCCGAACACTCCAGAAAATGCGCAACGAAATGTTCTCCCGCGTCATGGACATGAACGTCGGGTATTTCTCCGACCAGCGGAAGGGCGATATCATCTCCAAAATAACCTCCGACGTCGGAGTCGTCCAGTTCTGCATCACCAACACCCTCCAGGTCTCCTTCCGCGAGCCCTTCCTCATCATCGGATACATCGTCATGATGATCGCCATCTCGTGGGAACTCGCCGTATTCTCGGTGCTTTTCCTCCCCGTCGTGGCCCTGCTCATCGGAAGCATCGTCAAGAAGCTCCGGCACCCCGCCCGCACCAACCAGCAGCGCATGGGCGAGATGGTCGCCACACTCGACGAATCCCTCTCGGGAATCAAGGTCATCAAGAGCTACAACGCAACCGACTACATCAAGCAGAAATACTACGACATCAGCGAAGACCTCGCACGGCTTACCCTCTCGATGGCCCGCCGCCAGCAACTCGCCTCGCCCATGAGCGAATTCCTCGGCATCACGGCCGTCGGCGTGATCCTCGTATTCGGAGGCTCGCTCGTCGCCGCCGGGTCGCTCGACCCCGGAGGTTTCATCGCCTTCGTGGCCATCTTCTCCCAGATCACACGCCCCGTGCGCACGTTCATCGACCAGTTCGCAAACATCAACCAGGGTATCGCCGCCGGAGAGCGCATCTTCTCGATCATCGACACCAAACCCGAAATCCAGGACAAACCCGACGCCCGCGAACTTACCGGCCTCAAGGACAAGATCGAATTCCGCGACGTACACTTCACCTACGACGGCTCGCGCGAGGTGATCGACGGCATCTCGTTCGAGATCCGACGCGGCCAGACCGTGGCGCTCGTCGGACCCTCGGGAGGCGGAAAATCGACTCTCAGCGAACTCCTGCCCCGCTTCTACGACCCCACCTCCGGCGAAATCCTCATCGACGGGGTCTCGCTGCGCGACTACTCGCAGGAGAGCGTCCGCGCACACATGAGCGTCGTGGCTCAGGATACCGTGCTCTTCAACGACACCATCGAGAACAACATCGGCATGGGACGCCGCGGCGCTTCGCACGAGGAGATCGTCGAGGCCGCCCGCGTAGCCAATGCCGACGACTTCATCCGCGAATGCCCCGAAGGTTACGACACCAACATCGGCGACCGCGGCGTGAAACTCTCCGGAGGCCAGCGACAGCGCCTTTCGATCGCCCGCGCCGTGCTGAAGAATCCCGACATCCTGATTCTCGACGAGGCCACCTCGGCCCTCGACACCGAAAGCGAAAAACTCGTCCAGGATGCCTTGAACAAACTGCTCAAGGGCCGCACCTCGGTGGTCATCGCACACCGTCTGTCGACCATTCACAACGCCGACCAGATCATCGTCGTCGACCACGGACGCATCGCAGAGCAGGGCACCCACGCCGAACTCATGGAGCGGAACGGCATCTACGCCAAACTCATCGAGATGCAGTCCTTCGACTGATCCGCCCCCCGAGCCCCAAAATCCGGCAATCCGGGTCTCTTTCTCCTACGGAAAAAGGCCCGGATTGTCGTTTCCCGACCCCGGGAGATCGGAATCATCGCAAAAATGCAAGGTTTTTCAATCTTTTTACTATCTTTGCGGGTTGTCAACATGCTGCGAAAATTTTTTCTTACCGATATGAAGTTCAAGGAGTATAAAGGACTCGACCTGGCAGGCACCGCCGCCGACGTGCTCGGTGAATGGGATGCCCGCGACACCTTCCACAAAAGCATCGAAACCCGTGAGGGGCATCCGACATTCGTATTCTACGAGGGTCCCCCCTCGGCAAACGGGATGCCCGGCATCCATCACGTCATGGCCCGCACCATCAAGGATGTCTTCTGCCGCTACAAAACCCAGCAGGGATACCTCGTACACCGCAAGGCCGGATGGGATACACACGGACTGCCCGTCGAACTGGGCGTCGAGAAGAAACTCGGAATCACCAAGGAGGATATCGGCAAGAAGATCTCCATCGAGGAGTACAACCGAACCTGCCGCGAAGCCGTCATGGAGTTCACCGGCATGTGGGAGAACCTCACCCGAAAGATGGGATACTGGGTCAACATGGACGACCCCTACATCACCTACGACAACAAGTACATCGAGTCGCTGTGGTGGCTCCTCAAACAGCTATACGACAAGGGGCTCCTCTACAAGGGATACACCATTCAGCCCTACTCGCCCGCAGCCGGAACCGGACTCTCGACCCATGAGCTGAACCAGCCCGGCTGCTACCGCGACGTCAAGGATACGACGGTCGTGGCGCAGTTCCGCATCCGCAACCCCAAACCCGAAATGGAGGGATGGGGTACGCCCGTTTTCCTGGCCTGGACCACCACGCCCTGGACCCTCCCCTCGAATACGGCCCTCTGCGTCGGCCCGAAGATCGACTACGTGGCCGTGCGCAGCTACAACCCCTACACCGGTGAGAAGATGACCGCCGTCGTGGCCAAGGCGCTCCTGAACGCCCACTTCAACAAGAAGGCCGAAGGCATCGCGCTCGGCGACTACAAGCCCGGCGACAAACTCGTTCCCTACGAGGTGGTCGGCGAGTGGAAGGGCCCCGAACTGGTCGGCATGGAGTACGAGCAGCTACTCCCCTGGGTCAAGCCCGTCGAGGTGGATGCCGACGGAAACTGGAAGGAGGCCTCCGCAAAGGCCTTCCGCGTCATCGCGGGAGACTACGTGACTACGGAGGACGGTACCGGTATCGTCCACATCGCCCCGACGTTCGGTGCCGACGACGCCTTCGTCGCACGCGCCGCCGGGATTCCATCGCTCTTCATGATCAACAAGAAGGGCGAGACCCGCCCGATGGTCGACCTCACCGGGAAATTCTACCTCCTCGACGAGCTGGACGAGCGTTTCGTCAGCGAATGCGTCGATGTCGAGGTCTACCGAGAGTACGAGGGCCGCTGGGTCAAGAACGCCTACGACCCGCAGTTCACCGTCGACGGCAAATACGACGAGAAGGCCGCGCAGGCTGCCGAGTCGCTCGACATCTACATCTGCATGAAGATGAAGGCCGCCGGTCTGGCCTTCAAGATCGAAAAGCACGTCCACAACTACCCCCACTGCTGGCGAACGGACAAACCCGTGCTCTACT
>CALUMM010000136.1 GCA_944321755.1 uncultured Alistipes sp. | reverse complement strand
AAGGACCGCTGGTACGAGAAGATCTCGATGCAGTACACGGGCAAGATGACCAACTCGGTGACGACCACCGAATCGGAAGTATTCACCAAAAAGACGCTCGACAACATGAAGAACGGCATCGAACACTCGATTCCGGTTTCGGCGTCGTTCAACCTCTTCAACTACATCAACCTCACGCCATCGGCGAACTACACCGAGAAATGGTATTTCAAGAAGGTGGAGTACGAGTGGAACCCGGTGACGAACAAGACCGACACGCTGCCGACGAACTACGGATTCTACCGTCTGTACAACTATAACTTCAGCGTCTCGACGTCGACGACCGTCTACGGCATGTACGACTTCACGAAGAAGCGCCGCGACCGCAAGATCCAGGCCATCCGCCACACGCTGACGCCGTCGATCAGCTTCTCCTACGCCCCGGACTTCAGCGATCCGAAATACGGATACTACCTGACGCGCCAGACCGACTCGACGGGCCGTTTCACGACCTATTCGCCCTATGCGGTCAACGCCTACGGCGTCCCGTCGTCGGGGCGTTCGATGTCGATGAGTTTCTCGCTGTCGCAGAACCTCGAAATGAAGGTGCTCTCGAAACGCGACACCTCGGGCGTGAAGAAGATCAAGCTCATCGATGAACTGCGGGCCAGCGGTTCGTACAACTTCCTGGCCGACTCGATGCGTCTGTCGACCATCTCGCTGTCGTTCCGCTCGACGATCTTCAAGAACTTCGGCATCAACCTCTCGGCGACGCTCGACCCCTACCGGGTGACACCGCAGGGCGTGCGTTACGACAAGCTCTTCTTCCCGGGGCGCATCACCTCGACGGGCTGGTCGTTCGGCTACACGTTCAAGTCGCGCGAGGACAAGAGCACCCCGGCGGTGAACGACATCACGTCGATCCCTCCGGAGTACCAGAATCCCTTCTACGACCCCTACGGGCAGATGGACCCCGTGCTGCGAAGGCAGTACATGGCCCAAAGCTACTATGATTTCACCCTTCCGTGGAACTTCGGATTCAACTACGCGGTGAACTACTCGGTATCCTACGTCAACAACGGCACGACGGGCTACCGCAAGAACGTCACGCAAACCATCGGTTTCAACGGCTCGGTGAACCTCACCCCCAAAACGGGTATCACGTTCCAGGGCGGCTACGACATCAAGACCAACAAACTGACCACCTCGTCGGTGTCGATCACCCGCGACCTGCACTGCTGGCAGATGTCCTTTTCGTGGATACCGTTCGGCTACCACCGTTCGTGGAGTTTCAACATCGGCGTGAAGGCGGCCTCGCTGTCGGACCTGAAGTACGACAAGTCGCAGTCGATGTACGACAACATGTATTAAGAGAGGGGGGGGGCCAGAGAGAGAGGCCGGAGCGGAGAAGAGCGGAGAAGAGCGGAGAAGAGGGGTACGAACCGGAGCGGGAAAGGCCGGAGAAGGCCGGAGAGAAGGAGGGGGCCGCAAGAGGACCGGAAGAGGGCCGCGAGAGTGCTGCGAGAGGGCCGGAAGGGCCGGGAAAAACGGCGAAAATACA
The DNA here is from genome assembly GCA_944321755.1 of uncultured Alistipes sp. Lineage (GTDB taxonomy): Bacteria > Bacteroidota > Bacteroidia > Bacteroidales > Rikenellaceae > Alistipes. The sequence continues at coordinate 3,275 of CALUMM010000136.1, read as the reverse complement.
GATATAATATAAAAAAGGAGCGGTTTTCGACCGCTCCTTTTTTTACATACTCCGGGACACGCCGCCGACTCAGTTCCGCGGGGCCGGATCGCGGTCGATGTAGTTGGGATAGAGGAATTCGGGCATCCCGAAGGCCAGAATCGCACAGACGCGCCGATCCTCAAGGCCCAGCATCCGATTCAACCGCTTGTGCCGGTCCTGGCGAATGGCCGTCAGGACAAAACCCATGTAGATCTGACTCACGCCCAGCGCCTCGGCCATGAGTGAGGCGTTCTGACAGGCGAGATTGGCATCCTCGGCGCCGAAACGGCTCGCACGGGGCGCATGGATAAAGAGCAGGGCCGTGGCGCCGCGCAGAATGCGGTCACGGCCTTCGGCATATTCGCGGCGCAGCCGCGCAAAGACCGGCAGATAACGGTAGGCTCCGGGCATCAGCGGCTTCAGCCAGGGCTTCACCAGCGGATTCGAAAGCAACCGCTCCAACCGCCGGAAAATCCGCAACGTATATTCGGTCACTTCACGCAGCCGTTCGGGTTCCGTGACGAGCGTATAGCCCAACTGGCGGGCATTGCTGGCCGTCGGGGCGCGGTCGGCGGCGGCGATGATGCGGTCCATCCACTCGGACGGTACGGGCCGGTCGGAGAGGGCACGGTTCGAACGCCGCACGGCCAACAGCAGCTCCACCTGTTCGGGTGTCGGCAGATCGCGGCGCGCGAAGGCGTGGACACGCTCCGGCGGGAAGGCTTCGTGCTCGACCGCCCCGGCGGGGCAGGCCGCGACGCAGTGCCCGCAGCGGATGCAGTTCTCCGGCCGACGGAGCGACACGACGTCCCGGGGCTCCTCCTGGACAAAGATCTGCGACGGACAGACCCTTACGCAGCGCCCGCAACGGATGCAGGACTCCCGAACACGAATCTCCATCCGATTAATGGCTGACCTTCCCGATGGCTTCGGGATTGTGCTTGTAACGGAAGACAACGGCAAAAACCACGGCAACTACCAGAGCATATCCGGCAAAGACGAGCCACGTAGCGGGCCAACCTCCGGCAACGCCCTCGCGGGCTACGAGATAGCCGCCTTCCCAAGTGCAGAAATGGGAGACGATCTTCCCGGCAATCCAGGTTCCGACCGAAGCGCCGATTCCGTTGGTCATCAGCATGAACAGTCCCTGGGCACTGGCCTGCATGGGTTTCGCGGCCTCCTGCTCGACAAAGAGGGCACCCGAGACGTTGAAGAAGTCGAACGCCACGCCGTAGACGATGCAGGAGAGGAACAGGAGGATGATCCCGACGGAGCTCTCCGTCGATCCGATTCCGAAGAACCCGAAGCGCAAAACCCAGGCGAACATGGCCATCAGCATGACGACCTTGATGCCGAAACGCTTGAGGCAGAAGGGAATCAGCAGGATGCACAGCGCCTCGGAGACCTGCGAGACGGAGACCAGCAGCGTAGGATTCTCGGCGAACCAGCTTTCGGACATCGCCGCGAAACTGTTGATATAGGGTGTGGCGTATCCGTTCGTGATCTGGAGCGAGACGCCCAGCAGCATGGAGAAGATAAAGAAAAGGGCCATTTTGCGCTGTTTGAAGAGCACGAAGGCATCCAGTCCGAGGCGCTGGGCCAGGGATTTGTGCTCCTTGCCGGTCGAACGGACGATCGGGCAGGCCGGGAGACTGAAGGCATAGAGTCCGAGCAACAGGCCCAATACCCCGCAGACGATCAGCTGCATGTAGGTGAACTGAGCGGCCATGGGCACAAGCGCAAGGGTTTCGACCCCTTCGAGGTTCTGCGTCTGGACGCCGAGGCCCCCGAACCCGATGAAATTGACGAACCACATGGCGGCGATGAAGCCGACGGTTCCGAAGACGCGGATCGGCGGGAAGTCCTTGACGGTATCGAACCCGCGGCTCTTGAGGATCGAGAAGGCCACGGTATTCGAGAGGGCGATCGTCGGCATGTAGAAGGCCACGCTCAGGCAGTAGGCCGTAAAGATCGGGGTGATGGATGTCGCCTCTCCGGCGAGGGTTTGCATCGTGGCCTCGTAGCCGAACCAGGCGGCCAGCAGCATGAAGAGGGCAGCCGTCAGGTGGGAGATGCCCAACAGGCGTTGGGGTTGGATGAATTTGTCGGCTATGGCCCCGATGATGGCGGGCATGAAAATCGACACGACCCCTTGCGCCACATAAAACCAGGAGATATAATCGCCCAATCCCACACGGCCCAGGAAATTGCCGATACACACCAAATAAGAGCCCCACACGGCGAACTGGAGGAAGTTCATGACGACGAGTCGCAGTTTAATTCCCATAATCCAATGATTTACAAAAAGTTTTAAGTTCCATTCGGTTTATCTCCGAGGAGATTAAAACAAATATACGAAATTTTTTTCGGAATTTTCTTTGCAATTGCAAAATAAAGTTCTACTTTTGCATCACCAAAACGTCATTGAGCTATGGTGTAATGGTAACACAACAGATTCTGGTCCTGTTATTCTTGGTTCGAATCCAGGTAGCTCAACACCGAAGACCGCTCCGAATTCCGGGGCGGTCTTTTGTTGGAAAGGCTCACAACCGCTTCGGGTTCCGGGGCGGTTTTTCGTTTGGAGGAGGGGGGGGGTGAGAAAAAAAGAGGGGCGGCCGCCAGGCTTTTCTACAGCACTTCTACGCACCCCGCTGCCCCCGCTGCAAAGATCATCGCCGCGCCGAATTCCGGACGGTTTTTTGGTCGAAAGGATCGCAGCCACACCGAACCCCGGGGCGGTCTTTTGGTTGAAAAAGGCGGGGATGGGAAGTTGTTGAAAAGACCGCGCCGTGCTGACCTGCACGTCTTTCGGCACTCCGCCCCGGCCCGAAAAAAGCGGCCCCGCCCGAAGGCTGGAGCCGCTTTCCGCATTCCGGAATCCCGCTCGCCGGGTCCGGGGAGGGGTTATTTTCCGAGCCCCATGCGCTCGATCAGCGCCCGGGTTTCGGGCTTGTGGCCGCGGAAACGCACGTAGAGTTCCATGGGATGCTCCGTGCCGCCCTTTTCGAGGATATTCTCCCGGAACGACGTGGCCACCTCCTCGTTGAAGATCCCCTTCTCCTTGAAGAGCGAGAAGGCATCGGCATCCAGCACCTCGGCCCACTTGTAGCCGTAATACCCGGCAGCGTAACCGCCCGAGAAGATGTGCCCGAACGAGGGGGCCATCGCCGTACCCGACACGACGGGCAGGACCTGCGTGGAAGCCATCGACTCCACCTCGAAGGCCTCGACATCCCCCTCGAAGGGTTCGGTCA
>CALUMM010000135.1 GCA_944321755.1 uncultured Alistipes sp. | reverse complement strand
ATGATTATCATGCCGGTAAAAGAGGGCGAAAACATCGAACGCGCCCTGAAGAAGTTCAAACGTAAATACGAGCGCACGGGTGTCCTCAAGGAGCTCCGCCGCCGCCAGTACTTCACCAAACCTTCGGTGGCCAAGCGCGAGGCGATGCAGCACGCTATTTACGTCGAGCACATGTACCGCGACGAGGAATAGTCCCGGAAAGAGCCGGAACAACAAGGGGGGGGGCAAGAGAGCCTTCCCCTTTTTTGTGCGGAAAGAGGGAGGGGAGGGGCAGGCAGATGACAGAGCCTCCCCCTTTTTTGCACCGTCCGCCTCCGAGAACCCCCGCAAAAAAAATCCGGCCGCCCGAACCATTCGGACGGCCGGAACGCTTCCGCAGAACCGGATCAGCGCAGGAACAGCAGCTCCCGGTATTTCGGCAACGGCCAGATCTGGTCGTCGACAATCTCCTCCAGCTTGTCGATGTGACGCCGGATCTGATCGAAATAGACCGCCACCGTATCGTGGTAGGCAATCGCCTTCTCACGCTGGTCCTCGATCCGGTTGGCCACCTTCCGCGCGTCGATCATCTCCGCCGTCAGCCGCTGGATCTCAGCCGTATGATCCTGGATCCGCTTGATCAGGCGAATGTCCGGATCGGCATTCAGACCCGGGATCTGCGACATCTTGTAGACCTTGTCCAGCAGCTCCGCCTCGTATTTCGAGGCGATCGGCACGATGTGGTTCATCGCCAGATCGCCCAGCACACGCCCCTCGATCTGGATCTTCTTCGTGTAGGTCTCCCACTTCACCTCCGTGCGGGCCTCCACCTCGACCTTCGAGAAGACACCCATCTCGCTGAACATCTTCAGGCTCTCCGGATCCAGATAGCGGTCGAAAACCAGCGGCGTCGAGGTCTCACAGTCCAGACCCCGGCGTTTCGCCTCCTCCTTCCACTCCTCCGAATAGCCGTTGCCGTCGAAGCGGATGGCCCGGCAGGCCTTGATCATCTGTTTCAGCACCTCGTAGATCGCCTTCTCCTTCTTCATCCCGGACTCGATCTTCGCATCCACCTTCTTCTTGAACTCCGTCAACTCGCTGGCCATCGCCGTATTGAGCACGATCATCGCCTCGGCGCAGTTGTCCGACGACCCGACGGCCCGGAACTCGAACCGGTTGCCCGTAAAGGCAAACGGCGAAGTGCGGTTGCGGTCGGTATTGTCCCGCAACAGGGTCGGAATATGCGAAATACCGCTCATCTTGAAGACGTTCTTCGCATCGAAACGGATCGCATCGTCGCCCTTCGACGCCGCCAGCTTGTCCAGCACGGCCGAAACCTGCGTCCCGAGGAAGGTCGAAATGATGGCCGGGGGCGCCTCGTTGGCTCCCAGACGGTGTGCGTTCGTGGCACTCATGATCGACGCCTTCAGCAGCCCGTTGTGCTTGTAGACCGCCGAGATGGCATTCACCAGGAAGGTGATGAACTGCAGATTTTCGGCCGCCGTCTTGCCCGGTCCCAGCAGGTTCACACCCGTATCCGTCCCGAGCGACCAGTTGTTGTGCTTGCCCGAGCCGTTGATCCCCTTGAAGGGCTTCTCGTGCAGCAGAACCCGGAACTGATGGCGCCGGGCAATCTTGTCCATGATGGTCATCAGCAGCTGGTTGTGGTCGTTGGCCAGGTTCGCCTCCTCGTAGACCGGAGCCAACTCGAACTGGTTCGGGGCCACCTCGTTGTGGCGCGTCTTGACCGGAATGCCCAATTTCAGGCACTCATACTCCAGGTCCCGCATGAAGGCCATCACCCGGGTCGGAATCGCTCCGAAATAGTGGTCCTCCAACTGCTGGTTCTTCGCCGATTCGTGACCCATAAGCGTGCGGCCCGTGAGCATCAGGTCCGGACGCACGGCCCACAGGCTCTCGTCCACGAGGAAATACTCCTGCTCCCAGCCCAGATAGGCGAAAACCTTCTCGACATTCTTGTCGAAATAGTGGCACACCTCGGCGGCTGCCGTCCCGACGGCCGTCAGCGACCGCAGCAACGGAACCTTATAGTCGAGCGCCTCGCCCGTATAGGCGATGAAGACGGTCGGAATACAGAGCGTCGTGTCGACGATGAAGGCCGGAGAGGTGGGGTCCCACGCCGAATAGCCGCGCGCCTCGAACGTATTGCGGATGCCGCCGTTGGGAAACGACGAGGCGTCGGGCTCCTGCTGCACGAGCAGCTTCCCCGAAAACTCCTCCAGGACTCCGCCGTGGCCGTCCGGCTCGGCAAAGGCGTCGTGTTTCTCGGCCGTACCGCCCGTCAGCGGCTGGAACCAGTGCGTATAGTGGTCGGCGCCGTGCTCCAGGGCCCACTGCCGCATCCCCGCAGCGATGCTGTCGGCCACTTCGAGCGTCAGCGGAGTGCGGTTCTCCATCGTGTCGAGCAGCGCGGCGTAAGTCCGCTTGTCGAGGTACTTGCGCATGGCGGCGCGCCCGAAAACCTTCTCCCCGAAGTAATCCGAAGGACGCCCCTCCGGAGCCTTCACCTCCACGGCGGTGTGGTTGATCGCCGCGTCGACCATTTTGAATCTGAGCAATGATGACATAGACCTTATCTGTTTGATGATTGGGTTTTCTTGCAAAAAACCGGGCGGGGAGAATCCTAATAATTGTCAACTAAAACCTAACCTGAATTCCGTTCGACCACCGCCCTCCCGGCGGAGATCGCCGACCTAACCAACCCGGGATTTCTCCCCGCTCCGGTTGTTTTGTTGTTCCGGTTGCAAATGTAAAAATAATTCCAATTCGTTGTTTTTCCAAAAATCACTTTTTTCGGGGAAACAGCAATTTTTTAAGGCAATTTCCCAGAAAACAGCTTCATTTTTCCGGAAATTTCCCGTTTTTTGAGGCCATTTTCCGGAAAACAACCCCATTTTTCATGAAAATTCCCAAAATCACACATTTTTGATTTTTCGTATTTTTAAGGATAAAAAGAATAAAATTAGTCTGAAATATCATAAAAACCAAAGAATCCGGAATCCGGGAAAAAGGGTGTGCGGCCGGCCCTTTGATCCGGCAAACGGCGAGTTTTGTTATTTTGTTAACAATTTATTGTTACAATTCGCCAATTATTTCGTACCTTTACGTGCAATTTCGAAACTACAAGCGGAAACACTCATACTAATCTCTAAATAGTCATGGCAAATACCAAACGTGAAAAGCTGTTCACCGAATTTCCCCCGGTCCCGACCGAGAAGTGGGAAGAGGTGATCACAGCCGACCTGAAAGGTGCCGATTACGAGCGTAAACTGGTATGGCGAACGGGCGAAGGATTCAACGTCCGCCCCTACTACCGTGCCGAAAACCTCGAAGGCATCCGCTTCCTGGGCTCGCAGGCAGGCGAGTTCCCCTACGTGAGAGGTACGCGCAGCCACAACCGCTGGCACGTGCATCAGACCATCGAGGTCAAATGCCCCAAGGAGGCCAACGCCGAGGCCCTCAAACTCCTCAATTCGGGCGTCGACTCCGTAGGGTTCTCCATCGCCAAGGAGGAGTTCTCGGCCGCCGACCTCGACCAGCTCCTCGCCGAAATCCACATCCCGGCCATCGAGCTGACCTTCTGCGGCGCCCACACCGGACACGTCGCTGAACTCGTCCTCGACAAACTCGAAAAGGAGGGCCTCGCCGCCGATGCCCACGTCGCATTCTGCATCGACCCCATCGTCAAGGGACTCTCGCAGAAGGGCGACTTCTGCTCGCCCAACGGCGAAAAGTGCTTCGCGAAGATCTCCTCGCTCATCGAACGCACCCGCGAGTACAAGCACATCCGCATCGTCACCGTCTCGGCCGGCATCTTCGCCAACGCCGGATCGACCATCGTCGAGGAGCTCGCTTTCGCCCTCGCCGCCGGGAACGACTACCTGGCCCGCCTGACCGATGCCGGACTGAGCGCCAACATCGCGGCCCGCAAACTGCGCTTCTCGTTCTCCGTGACGTCGAACTACTTCATGGAGATCGCCAAGTTCCGCGCCGCACGTATGCTCTGGGCCAATATCGTCAAGGCTTACAACCCCGAGAAGAACTGCGCCTGCAAGATGATGATCCACGCCCGCACGGCCGACTGGAACCAGACCGTCTACGACCCCTACGTGAACATGCTCCGCGGTACGACCGAGGCCATGTCCGCAGCCATCGCAGGCGTACACTCCCTGGAAGTCACCCCGTTCGACGCCGCCTTCGAAACCCCCACGGAGTTCTCGAAGCGCATCGCCCGCAACGTCGAGCTGCTGCTCAAGCATGAGTCGCACTTCGACCAGGTGGTAGACCCCGCCGGCGGCTCGTACTACGTCGAGAACCTTACGCAGTCGATCGCTGCCGAGGCCTGGAAGCTCTTCCTCGAAATCGAGGAGAAGGGCGGATACACCGAAGCCTACAAGGCCGGATGGATCAAGGAGCGCATCGAGGCGTCGGCCGCAGCCAAGGACAAGGCCATCGCTACGCGCCGCCAGATCCTGCTCGGCGCCAACCAGTATCCCAACTTCACGGAGGTCGCCGGAAAGGAGATCACCGAAGAGGCCGTCACGCGCAAAAGCGCCGAAGGCAATACGCTGGCTCCCTACCGCGGCGCCATGGCCTTCGAGGCGATGCGCCTGCACGTCGACCGCTCGGGCAAGCAGCCCAAGGCCTTCATGCTCACGTGCGGAAGCCTCGCCATGGCACGCGCCCGCGCCCAGTTCTCGTGCAACTTCTTCGCCTGCGCCGGTATCCGCGTCCAGGACAACACCTTCTTCAAGTCGGTGGAGGAGGGCGTCAAGGCCGCGCTCGAATCCAAAGCCGAGATCGTCGTGGTCTGCGCTTCGGACGACGACTACGCTGAAGTCGCCCCGAAGGTCAAGGAGCTGCTCGGCGGCAAGGCCATCCTCGTGGTTGCCGGTGCCCCGGCCTGCACGCCCGAACTGGAGGCACAGGGCATCACGAACTTCATCAACGTGAA
>CALUMM010000134.1 GCA_944321755.1 uncultured Alistipes sp. | reverse complement strand
CTCCGGCTGCCGAGGAGCTTCATCCGCCACGTCGAGCGTCGTCTCGCCCGACAGCACCAACACCCCCAACGCCCCCGCATTGTGCGCCATCTCGATGTCGGTATAGATGCGGTCGCCCACCATCGCAATCTCTTCGGCACGCAGCCCGTGGCGCCGGAGAATCCCCGAAAGCATGTTCGGATCGGGTTTTCCCAACGTAATGTCGGGCCTGCGCCCCGTGGCGTGCTCGATCGCGGAGCAGATCGAGCCGCAATCCACCAGCACCGTCGGCAGATTCGTCGGGCAAACCCGGTCGGGATTGGTCGCCAGGTAGGGAAGCCCCTGCCGGACCCACCAGGCCGCCCGGCACAGACGGCTGTATGCGAGCGTCATGTCGAAAGCCACGACCACGGCATCCGGAACATCATCGGCCGAATCCGCCGTCGAGACGTACCCCGCCGCCTCGAATTCCGAGATCATCGAGGGCGTTCCGAGCAGGAAGAGCCGCCGGGCCGCAGGATAGCGGCTCCGCAGGTAGTCGATCGTCGCCAGCGTCGTGGTGTACATCTCCTCGCGCGTGGCCTGAATCCCCAGACCGACGAGCTTCGACAGGTAGTCGGCAATCGATTTCGAGGGGTTGTTCGTCAGGAAGGAGTAGCCGATCCCCGCCTCCCGGAGCCCGGCCAGAAAAGATCGGGTCCAGGGAAACAGTTCCGAACCCATGTAAATCGTGCCGTCCATGTCGAGGGCGACATGGCGGATTTGCGACAGACGCCGCAGTAGCTCTTCACGCTCCCAAATCGAGCGGTAACGACAAAAACGCTCCATCGTCCGGTCGAATAGCGAAGGTCAGCGGCGTTCGGTGTTCAGCCCCAGGAACAGATAGGGGTAGTCGGTCTCGATGACGTCGCAGCCGGAGCCGAGTTCGAGTTCGTAACCGCCCCGTTTCTGAGCCTCCGCAGCGCGGCGGTCGTGGGTCGGAGCCACGGAGATCATGCACATGACCCCCTGCCGGTGCAGCGAATCGTAAAGGGGCTGCTGATCCGCGAGCATCATCGTGCCGACGTAGGCCATCATCTGCGAGGCGGGAATCTCCGCCTCCTGATAGGCGCGGTATTCGGAGAGGTTCTTGCACCAGGCCGAGAACATGGCATCGGGATCCCGGTCGAGCAGCAGCCGCGCCTGCTTGGCATTGCGGACCGTATACATGACATTGGCCGGGGCCAGGCGGTTAATAAACTCGGACATGAACTCCAGCGGGACATCCTTGATGTCGAGGTTGAGGATCGTCTTGCCCTGGCTCCAGCGAATGGCCTCTTCGAGGGTCGGGATCCGGAATTCGGTCAGGTTTCCGTCGCGGTCCTTGAGGCGGAACTGCTGCAGCTCGGCCAGGGTGTAGTCCGCAACCCGTCCGGAACCGTTGGTCGTGCGGTCGATCGTGGCGTCGTGCATCAGGACGATCACGCTGTCGCGGGTCAGGCGCGGGTCGATCTCGAAGAACGACGGCATCATCGTCAGGGTCTTCTCAAAGGATTCGATGCAGTTTTCGGGATAGCCCGAGATCATGCCGCCGCGGTGTCCGCTGATGACGATCGGGCGGGTCGGCGAATAGCGGAACCAGGTGTGGAGATCGGCGCGTTTTTCGATGGCGATGTAATGAGGCGCGTCGGCCGACACGGGAGTCTCCGAGCAGGAGACACTCAGCAAAGCGATGGTTCCGAGCAGGGAAAGCAGTTGTTTGTTCATGGCGGTATTTTTTAAGTTTTTCTGAATAACCTGTAAAAACGGTGTTGTCTCCGGGAACAAGTTCTGTTTCGGCTCTCAAATTTATGTTTTAATTTTCTTTTTGACAACTTTTAATCTATTAAATTTCCATTTCAAAAAATCCAGGAAAAGCAACGAAGCGCATCAGTACGCTGTGCAACAGCGCTTTACAAACAAAAAGATCCTCGAAATATTTATTTTTCAGCACACATTATATTTTCCTTTTATTTTCAATTTTGTATTTTTGGCTTTCTTTTATTTGCAGAAAAGAAAATTTGTGTTTATTTTTGTCCTGCTTGAAGCGCCCGCCGCAAGACGCCGCACAAACGCCGCACAGATACGAAACTTCGGGAATCAGAACCCCGCGTCCTGCTCCCCCTTTTAATAATAGGTAACCCAAAACAACTCATCATGGATAAAATTGAAAGCGCTTTGATGCGGACGACCGATACCCGGGCCGTGATATTCGGCGTCGGGACACTTCCCCGCGTGTCGGAACTCTTTACGCAACTCTTCCCCGGGAACCGGGCCGTAGTCGTTGCCGACCCCAATACGTGGCGTGTGGCCGGCGAGGAGGTACACCGCCTTCTCGAAGAGGCCGGCATCCCCCAGGATGCCCCCTGCCTGCTCACCGACCCGTCACTTTACGCCGAATGGCGCTTCATCGAGGAGCTTGACACCCTCCTGGCCGGGACGGATGCCATCCCCGTCGCCGTCGGCTCGGGGGTCATCAACGACCTGACCAAACTCTCGTCCCACCACAACGGCCGCCGCTACCTGATCGTCGGGACCGCCGCCTCGATGGACGGCTACACCGCCTACGGCGCCTCGATCACGAAGGACGGAAACAAACAGACGTTCGACTGCCCGGCGCCGCTCGGGCTGCTGTTCGACCCGTCGATCGCCGCAGCCGCCCCTGCGGAACTCTCCGCCTCGGGATATGCCGACCTGATCGCCAAGATTCCGGCCGGGGCCGACTGGATGCTGGCCGACGCCGTGGGATCGGATCCGATCGACCGGTTCGCCTTCCCGCTCGTCCAGGACGACCTTCCGGAGGCGCTGTCCGATCCCGCCGGGGTTCATGCCGGGGATGTCACGAAGGTCGGGCAGCTGGCCGAAGGGTTGATCCTGAGCGGTTTTGCCATGCAGGCCGTGCAGTCGAGCCGCCCCGCCTCGGGCGCCGAGCACCAGTTCAGCCACCTCTGGGACATGGAGCACCTGCGCTGCAACGGCGCTTCGGTCTCCCACGGCTTCAAGGTCGGAATCGGGACGCTGGCCTCCACGGCCTTTTTCGAGATGCTGCTGGAGGCGCCCGTCGAGCAACTCGACATCGAGCGTTGCGTCGAGGCGTGGCGATCCTGGCCCGAGACCGAATCCGACATCCGGGCCCTGTTCGGCAACGACACCGAACTCGTGGCCCGGGCGTTGAAGGAGACGCGCGACAAATACGTCGGCAAGGAGGGTCTGCGCGAAGAGCTGTCGCGCCTGAAAGCGGCGTGGCCCGAACTGCGGGAGCGCATCCGGCGCCAGATCATCCCCTTCGGGGAGGTGCAGCGGCGGTTGCAGCTCGTCGGAGCGCCCTACGAACCCGAGCAGATCGGAGTCTCCCGGGCGCGCTTCCTCGAAGCGTTCCGGAAAATCCCCTACATGCGGAGCCGCTACTCGGTTGTCGACGTCGCCTTCCGCTGCGGATGGATGGAGAGTTGGCTCGAACGGCTCTTCGGTCCGGGATGTATTTGGAGCATCCATTGACGGCACCTGCGGCTGCAGCGGGTTTTTTAGCCGTTTTGCAGCCGTTTTTTCACACGAACGGTCTACCTTTGTAATCCGGAACAGCAACTATTATCACTCAGATGACACCTGAACAGAACAAACGTTTCAAACGCTGGCAAATGCGCACGATCCTCGCCACGATGATCGGATATGCGCTCTTCTACTTCGTGCGCAAGAACTTCTCGCTGGCGATGCCCGGCCTGGAGGCCGATCTGGGCATCTCGAAGGTCAGCCTCGGCATCTTCCTGACGCTCAACGGCATCATCTACGGCGTCTCGCGTTTCGTGAACGGCATCCTGGCCGACCGCATGAACGCCCGCTGGTACATGGCCATCGGCCTGGCGCTCTGCGCCCTGGCCAACTTCGCCTTCGGATTCGGCGAGGATATCTCCACCTGGATCACCGGTGAGGAGACCGGCGACCGCTTCACCAATACGATGATCCTCTTCATGGGGATCATGTGGGTGGTGAACGGGCTGCTGCAGGGTTCGGGATTCCCGCCCTGCGCCCGGCTGCTGACCCACTGGATCCCGCCGAAGGAGCTGGCCACGAAGATGTCGCTCTGGAACACCTCGCACTCCATCGGGGCGGGTCTCGTGGTGATTCTCTGCGGGTACATCATGGGGCACCTGGGGCAGAATCTCTCCACAGACCCGGAAGCCGTGGCACGGATTGCGGGCAATCTGGGGATCGAGAGCTCGGATCCCGAAGTGATGGTCACGGTAATGAATTTTGCCGCACACTCCGGGGCGTGGCGGTGGTGTTTCTGGGTCCCTTCGGCCATTGCCTTTGCCGGGGCCATCGGGCTGGTGGTCTTCCTGCGCGACACCCCGACGTCGGTGAGCCTGCCCGAACTCGAAGGCACCGAAATCGACAACGACTCCGCACAGGGGACCGCCGACCGCAAGGGTGCCGAATACAAGGCCTTCCTGATGAAGCATGTCTTCCGCAATCCGCTGATCTGGACCCTTGGTGCGGCGAACTTCTTCGTCTATGTCGTGCGTTTCTCGGTGCTGGACTGGGGGCCCTCGCTGCTGAGCCAGTCGAAAGGGGTGAGCATGGCACACGCCGGGTGGCTCGTGGCGATGTTCGAGATCGCCGGAATCCTCGGAATGCTCTTCGCCGGCTGGGCTACGGACCGCTGGCTGAAGGGGCGTGCTCACCGGACCTGCGTCTTCTGCATGGCCGGAGCGGCCCTCTTCGTCTTCCTCTTCTGGCGACTGCCGTCCGATGCCCCGATCTGGCTGCTCTTCGCCACGCTCTGTGCCGCCGGGTTCTGCATCTACGGTCCGCAGGCGCTCATCGGAATCGCCGCGGCCAACCAGGCCACGAAAAAGGCCGCCGCAACGGCCAACGGCCTGACCGGACTGTTCGGCTACGCCTCGACGCTCGTTTCGGGCGTGGGACTGGGATTCGTAGCCCAGCACTACGGGTGGAACTGGGCCTATGTGGGGATTCTCGGCATGGCACTG
>CALUMM010000133.1 GCA_944321755.1 uncultured Alistipes sp. | reverse complement strand
GTCGTGCGGTGTCCCTCCGAGTTCGGAATCACGACGGGCTCGTTGCCCTCCATCACTGCCACGCAGGAGTTCGTGGTTCCCAAGTCAATACCAATAATCTTTGCCATAATCGTAAATATGTTTTAATTGTTCGTAATTCGTTTTTCAAGCCTCCGGTCCTTCGCCCTTCGGGTTCCGACCGTCGGTTACGCCCCTACCTCACACAAAGGTCGTACCAATCGGCATTCTCTGCCAATTTGTCAGTCCTTTGGCAGAAACCGCCCTCTTTTTCGCTCCTTCCCCTCCTTTTCTCCCGGCATTTTGTCACCCGCCCGCCTAAGAGCCGCCCGCCTAAGAGGCGGGGTTTGTGGGCGGAGGTGGCTTCAAAAGGTTTCCGATCCGGTTCTGCGCTCCCGCCCGCTTCTTGAGTGTCGCACTATGTTTTTTGCGGAATAAGAATCTTCGGAACACCGAGCGCCCGGAACGGGAGGCTGAAAAGGCTTGATCTTTCTGCACCCGTTCAGCAAGGTGGACCGAAGATTCCCGCAAAAAGCATCTTGCGACTGGTTTTGGTGGTACCTTTTGCCACCAAAAGGTGCCCGCCCGCCTAAGAGGCGGGTTTTAGGGGCGATGGTAGCTTCAAAGGGTTTCTGATCCGGTTCTGCGCTCCCGCCCGCCTTGGACGGGCAGAACTGCACGCAATAAAAAAGCCTGCGCATAAACGCAGGCTTACTTCCGGCTTCCGGCTTCCGCCGAACAATCCTCTTTTATGATTATTGCTGCTGCTCGCTCAGGATACGCATCGCAACATCGAGAATCGTCGTATCGTCCAACGTGACAACACCGCCGTCCGGCCCCGGTTCGAAGTGTACACCGACGCACTCCTTAGCTGCGTGGCTGCCTCCGAAATAGTTGCGGACCGTCTCGACATCGATTCCTAACTCATCTGCAATGCGCTGCGAACTGCCACTCGGCAGCCGATCCTTGATACGGCGCAACTCGTTAAATGTGATAATCATATCCGTAGAATTTTTGGTTGATGGTTCTTGAACACTCTAAATTAATACTTTTTTGCGGATTTGCAAAATTTCCAATTCAAAAACCTCAAAAAAATGCAACCGGTTTGTCATCGAATCGCAACACAACCCCAGAATCCGAAAACCACGGTCTTCCCCAAACCCGAAATCCCGGACCGCAAACCCCAACAACAAAAAATACGACCGAACGCACAATCCGCGTTCGGTCGGTTCCGGAATCATCGGCAGGAAACGCCGCAGGAATCATCGACAGAAAGCACCGGCAGGGATCACCGCAGGAAACACACTTCCTCCACGGCCGCCCCCGTTCCGCTAATCTTCGTCCGGTTCGATGTACACCTGGAAGACCATCGGCGTATAGGGTGGGATCTCCGAATAGACGGTCGTCGTGGTCTCCGTCGTGGTATCCCCGTAATTGTAGCCGTAGTTGTAGTAGTAACTGTTATAATAGTTGTAATAATAGTTGTCGTAGTAACTGCCGTAATAGCTGTTGCCGTAGTAACTGTTGTAATAGTTGTAGTAGTTCAGATAATCGAGATAGCTCATCGAATAACCCGACGATCCGCCGCTCGTCGACGTACTCCCCGACTGTCCCGTGGCACCGTAGGCATGGCTCGATATCGTCACGAACTCCGCCCACTGCCCATAGCAAAGGTTCGGAATCACGTAATAGTAGGCCGAAATATAACGGCTCTGATCATTCTCTGCCGTATAGGAGAGCGCCGAACCCTCGGAGGCCACCTCCCCGTAGATCAACTCCTTCACCTCGTCGATATTCGTGTCGACGATGAAGCCGTCGAGCAGCCGGCTGATATACCAGATCTTGGCCGTTCCTCCCATTCCCACCGAATCGGCGTCGCGGTCCGCAAGGCCCGGGTGCTTGTAACCCTCCTCGCTGTCGGCGTGGAAGCGCTCCTTGAGCACTTCGGCGATCTTCGCCTCCAGGCCGCTGCCGTTATAGGGCTCATAACCGACATTGTAGCGCTTGTTCTCACGCAGCAGGGTCCCCTCTTCGGATTTGACCGGGAAATCGAATGTCAGGTTGTCCGCAGCCTTCGTCGGGTCGTAGCACAGGTCCACATAAACCTGCGCGATCGAATCCGTGACGCTCACCCAGCGGTAACCCCTGTCGCGGAGTTTGTAGGGGTGATTCTCGTCGTCGTAATTCTCGGGAAGCTTCGAAGAACCCGCTTCGTCGCCCTCCTCGGTGTAGAGCCACAGCCCGCCGTTCGCCGTACAGAAGGAATCCACCTCCGAGCCCTCGCTCTCCAGCGGGTTCTTGACGATGCCCGTGATCTCCATCTCGACGATGAACGGGCGGCTTGAACTCAGCGAATACTGCCCTTCGTAACCGCCGTCGCCCTCCACACCGCCGGAGCCCACGATCCGCGAAGGCATGTAAAGCACCACCTTCGAACCCTTGCGCAGTTCGAATTCCGGGTCCAGACCCCGCTCCCGGGCATACGCCTCATCGAGGTGCAGGACGTTGCGCATGGCCAGGTAGGAACCTTCCAGAAGGCTCGTATTGATCTCCCCGCAATAACGGTAATAGGGAACGTAGTGGGTGTACTTCGTGAACGTATTGACCAGTTTGGCCTCCGCGGCCCGGCGCGTCAGCACGATATTCCCGCTCAGATCGCGGCCCGAGAAGTCGAAACGCACCCAGCACGCCGTATCCCGCACCGGCTTCACCGTGGAGAGATCCTCCCCGGCTGCAAGCACATCGACATAGTAACCGCCGTCGGGCTGGTAGTTTTTCAACAGGTACGGGCGATTCTGTGTCATCCAGGCCTCCAGAGCCTGGTTTTCAAACTTGTCGTACGACTCGGTCTGCTCCTTGGCACAGGAAGCCAGCAGCAACACGCTCCATACAAGAGGATACAGCAAACGGGTTATCAACTTCATATTTCGTTTTCCGGTTCTAATTCAAATTTATCACTCTACGGTATCCACCGTGAAAAACCACGCGATAGGGCTTTCACGCGGGATGGTACTGAAATTCACATCGTCGTAGGCCATGTTGTAGGTCATGTAGGCCTCGACCTCGTCGCCCTCCCGACATCCCAATAACGCATCCCGAAGCCCTTTTAGTATGTCGCCCTGCAGGTCGAGCCACAACGGTTCGAAACTCCAGACTCCGCCATCGACATTCAGGCCCAGTTCGCGGTAGGCGTTCTCCAGCAGCGGGTCGTTCGACCAGAAGGGGAAGGTCGAGTCGGTAATGTTCGAGTAGGTGAAAACATAGGCCCGGAAGGTGATGGCGACCCTGGAGTTCGCACCCACTTCGGCCTTGTTCGCACGATCGGGATTATAGATATTCTTGATGTAACGGTAGACCGTATTCCCCGAAACCGTATAATACGGCAGCTGGCTCCCCTCTTCGACCGACGTGTCGGGAATCAGCGTGGGGGAATGGGTCCGTTCGAGATACGACACGATTTTCTCGCGCTGTCCCGGAAGGATATCCTCCTCCTGGGAGCAGCCCGCAAACAGCACCGGAAGTGCCAGGCACAGGATGATGAGCAGTCGTTTCATCGGCATATAATCGTGCAAATTTACAAAAACAATCCGATTTACGAACTGAAAACGGAAAAAATCCGCTCGCAGCATCCCGGAAAGGCAAAAAAAGAGAGGGTAGCCTTGCTATCCTCTCTTTTCCCGGTACGTGTAATCCTTGCGTGGATGTTGCAACCGCTGCAATTTGCGCTGTTTCCACCCATAGGAAAGGAGCGCCAGCACGACAGCCACAACGATGATGCCGAGCAATACGTACAGAAATCCGATTGGGAACTCTTCCATGGGACATTCAATTTACTTAAGTCGCAACAAACTTAGCGCAATTACTTTGCCAAAACAGGCGGAACAGGATACTTTGGGATTCCAATAAAACCAAAGAACCGTTCCGGACCAGAAACCGGCCTTTCCGAACCATCAGAGGCGCTTCAAGGCCATACGAACCACCTCCTCGACGGGTGACGACGGGGTTTCGCGAACAACCCCCCGCACGGCCTTTTCCGCCGCCGTGCGGGCAAACCCCAGCATGACCAGCGCCTCCAGGGCCTCCTCGACCACCCCACCGTCGGGCCCCGCTGCGGGCTGGCCATCCCCTTCGGCTCCCAGCGTCATGAGTTTCCCGCTCAGGTCGACGATGATCTTCTGCGCCGTCTTGAGCCCCAGGCCCTTGACGTTCTTCAGCAGAACGGCATTCCCCGACGAGATGATTCCCTGCAACTCCCGCGGCGAATAGGTCGAAAGGATCATCCGGGCCGTATTGCCCCCCACACCCGACACGCTGATCAGCAGCCGGAACAACTCCCGCTCGACCTTCGTCGAGAAGCCGTACAGCAGCTGCGCATCCTCCCGCACCACATAATGCACATAGAGTTTCGCCTCGGAAGCGTGCTCGATCGCCGAGTAGGTTTCGAGCGAAATATGCAGAAAATAACCTACCCCTCCGGCCTCGATCACCGCATAGGCGGGAGCCACTTCGGCCACGGTTCCCTTGATGTATTCGTACATGTCTGAAAATTCCAATTTCCGGACCCTCGTCTCACCCCCCCCCGCAGAAAAAACGAACAACCGACCCTGCTGACTCCCTCCCGGAAAGCCGGCATCCGAAGCCTGTTCCCGTCCTGAACGCTTCCGATTCGAAGCGCCTCGGGCGTTTGCGATAAATTTATGATCCGTAAGACAAAAATAAAGATTTTTTTTTACCTTTGTGATTCAAATGCGGAATTTTTAACCAAACTGTACAAATTGATATGAAAAAAACGCTATTTCCGACACTGGCTGCGGCACTCCTTCTCGCGGCTTGCGGCCCGAAAAACGCAGAACAGACCCAGGCCGCAGCCGAAACGGCGACCCAGCAGATCGTTTCGAGCGACATCGCATACGTCCAGGTCGAGGCCGTGCTCGCCCAGTGCGACCTCTACCAGACCGAAGGCGTAGCTCTCCAGGAGAAGACCCAGAAGGCACAGAAGAGCTGGGC
>CALUMM010000132.1 GCA_944321755.1 uncultured Alistipes sp. | reverse complement strand
ATGTCGATGCCGTTCTCGACGATCGTCGTCGACAGCAGCACGTCGAACTCCCCGTAGATGAAGTCCATGATGAGTTTTTCCAGCTTCTCGGCCGGCATCTTGCCGTGCCCCACCCCCACACGGGCCTTCGGGCACACCCGCGTGATCATTCCCTGGATGGTCATCAGATCCTCCACGCGGTTGTGGACATAGTAGACCTGACCGCCGCGCGCCAGCTCCGTCTCGATGGCATCGCGCACGATCTCCTCCGAGAAGACATGCGATTCGGTGAGGATCGGCTGCCGGTTGGGCGGCGGCGTCGAAATGACCGACAGGTCGCGCGAACCCATCAGCGAGAACTGCAGCGTCCGCGGGATGGGCGTCGCCGTCAGCGTCAGCGTATCCACCGAGACGCTCATCTGGGTGAGCTTCTCCTTGGCCGCCACGCCGAACTTCTGCTCCTCGTCGATGATCAGCAGCCCCAGGTCGCGGAAAACGACCTGCTTGCCCAGCATCTTGTGCGTGCCGATCAGGATGTCGATCTTCCCCGCGGCCAGGTCGGCGCAGATCTCCCGCACTTCCTTCGCCGATTTCGTGCGGTTGAGATACTCCACCCGCACCGGAAAGTCGCGCAGCCGCTCCGAAAACGACCGGTAGTGCTGCAGCGCCAGGATCGTCGTCGGAACCAGCACCGCCACCTGCTTGCCGTCGTATGCCGCCTTGAACGCCGCACGGATCGCCACCTCGGTCTTCCCGAAACCCACGTCGCCGCACACCAGCCGGTCCATCGGCTGGTCTGACTCCATGTCCCGCTTGACGGCCGCCGTGGCCGCCTGCTGGTCCGGGGTATCCTCCCAGCGGAACGAAGCCTCCAGCTCGTGCTGCAGGTAGCTGTCCGGCGAAAAGGCGAAGCCCTTCGAGGCCTTGCGCTTGGCGTAGAGCGCAATCAGCTCGCGCGAGATATCCTTGACGGCCTTCTTCGTGGCGTTCTTGAGCTTCTGCCACGCCCCCGTACCCAGTTTGTAGACCTTCGGAGGCTCACCGTCCCCCGACTTGTAGCGCGAAATGCGGTGCAGCGAGTGCACGTTCACAAAGAGCACGTCGCCGTCCTTGTAAACCAGCTTGATCGCCTCGTGCGACTTGCCCCCCTCGTTGATCTTCACCAGTCCGTCGAAACGCCCCACACCGTGATCGATGTGCACCACGTAGTCGCCCGGGCGCAGCTGGTTCAGCTCCGCAACGGTCATCTGCTCGTCGCGCCGGATCTCGCCGTTGATGCGGTAGCGCTGGTAGCGGTCGAAGATCTGGTGGTCCGTATAGAGGCACAGCTTCAGGTCGTTGTCCACGAAGCCCTCGTGCAGCGTCACGGCCAGCGACCGAACCACGGCCTGCCCGCGGCCGATCTGGTGGAAGATGTTTTCCAGACGCTCGACCTGCGCCCGGTTCTCCGAAAGAATCCACGTCGCGTAACCCCGCAGCGCATTGCGGATCATGTCGTCGGCCAGCATCTCGAAATTCTTGTTGAACTTCGGCTGCGGGGCCGTCGAGAAGGCCACCTCCGCCGTCGCAGGACGCTCCGGAAGGTTGTCGCGCAGCACTACGAGCCGGTTCTCCGCGAGGTCTGCCAGCAGTCCGTTGCGGCTGGTGAGCAGATGGTCGATCTCCTCGGGATGCTCCAGGTCCCCGAGCGCCTTGCGCCGCACGTCGTTCACCCGCCGCAGCACGAAATCCGCATCGTAGAACCACCACGCCGCATCCCCGCCCGCAAATTTCGCCAGCGAAACCTTCGCCGAAGCCGCCACGCCGGCATTCAGGTCGGGGATGATCTCCACCCCGTCGAGCCGGTCGGCCGACAGCTGGCTCGAAATGTTGAACCGCCGGATCGAATCCACCTCGTCGCCGAAGAAATCCAGTCGGTAGGGTTTGCTCTCCGAGTAGGAGAAGATGTCGACAATGCCCCCGCGCAGCGAATACTGGCCGGGCTCGTAGACAAAATCCACCCGCGTGAAGGCCGCATCGAGCAGTTCCTGTTCCAGCACCTCGATCGAGATCCGGTCGCCCACCCGCACGGCAATCGTCCGCCGCTGCAGCACCTCGGCATCGGCCACCCGTTCGGCCAGCGCCTCGGGATAGGTGCAGACCACCAGGTAGTCCCCCTCCGACGCCCCCGCCCCGAACGCCCGCACGGCATTCATGGCCGTCGTGCGCTGCACCACCCCCTGGGCATCCTCGGCCCCGTAGGCCGCCGAACGCTTGTAGGAGGAGGGAAAGAAGTAGATCCGTTTCTCGTCGAGCAGGTTGTAGAAATCGTTGAGCAGGTAGGCCGCCGCATCGCGGTCCTCGGCCACGAAGACGTGCACCCCGCCGCAGCGCGACACGGCTGCCGCCGCATAGAACGACAAGGCCCCGCCGACCAGCTCCCGAAGATGGAGGGTCGTGCTTCGGTTCCGGTATTCGCGGCACAGCTTCCCGAGGGTCTCCGACCCGGCGGCGAACTGCGCCAACTGCTCGCGGGGATTTGCCATGGATTATTTCTCGATCAGATCGTTGTCCTTGCGGTCGTGGTAGTGGACATCGATGATGCCCGTGCTCTGATCCTCGACGATCTTCAGCCGCACCCTGTACTTCCACTCCCAGCGGCGCCGCAGCGACCAGAATCCCTTCCGAAGGTACGACGCCACGTAAGGGCTCACGACCAGTTTGATGAACTTGTGCCCCCGGTCCTCGGTAAGGAACGAAATCTGATTCTCGATCTTCTTGTCCAGCAACACCGTAGGCTCGACCTTGCCCGTGCCGTTGCACGTCGGACAGACATCCGAAACATTCTCCACGGCCACCGGACGAACCCGCTGCCGCGTGATCTGCATCAGCCCGAACTTCGTCAGCGGAAGCACCGTATGCTTGGCCTTGTCCGTCGACATGAGCTTCACCATCTCGTCGTACAGCGCCTGTTTGTTCTGCGCCTTGTGCAGGTCGATGAAGTCGATGATCACGATGCCCCCCAGGTCCCGCAGCCGCAGCTGACGCGCAATCTCCTTCGCCGCCGCAAGGTTCACGTCCATGGCCGTCTGCTCCTGGTTGTCCTCGGCCTTGGTCCGGTTCCCGGAGTTGACGTCGATGACGTTCATCGCCTCCGTGTGCTCGATGATCAGGTAGGCCCCCCGCTTCAACGAAACGTACTTGGCAAACAGCGACTTGATCTGCTTCGAAATGTCGAAGTTGTCGAAGATCGGAACCGTACCCTTGTAGAGTTTCACGATCTGCTCCATCTCGGGGTCGATCTGCCGGATGTAGTTGCGGATGTCGTTGTACATCGCCTCGTCGTTCACGGCAATCTGCGAGAAGGAGCCGTTCAGCGAGTCGCGGATGATCGTATTGGCACGGTTCATCTCGCTCATCAGCAGCGCCGGGGCCTGTGCCCCGCACTTCTTGATCGCCCCGCAGGTCTTGCGCCAGCGTTCGATCTGCGTCTGGATGTCATGCTCGATATCCTCGTCCTTGGCCTCCATGGCCGCCGTGCGGATGATCACGCCGAAATTCTTCGGAAGAACCTCCGAAGCGATCCGCTTCAGACGCCGTTTCTCCTCCGCCGAGCGGATCTTCTGCGACAGGAACACCTTCGACGAGAAGGGGACCAGCACCACATTGCGCCCCGCCAGCGAAATGTCCGACGTCAGGCGCGGACCCTTGGTCGAAATCGCCTCCTTGGCAACCTGGACCATGATCTGCTGCCCCACCTGGAGGTAATCGCCGATCTTGCCCGTCTTCTCGACCGGCGCTTCGAGCTTCATGGTGTCGACCCGCATTCCGCGTTTGCCGGGCTGCTGCGACGTGACGAGCTTCTGCAGCGACGGAAACTGGCTCCCCAGATCGAGGTAGTGGATAAAGGCGTCCTTTTCGTGACCTATGTTGACGAATGCCGCATTCAGACCCGGCATGATCTTGCGCACCTTCCCGAGGTAAATGTCTCCCACGGCAAAACCCGTCTGGCACTGCTCCTTGTTGAGCTCGACGAGCACCTTGTCCTCGCACAGCGCGATGGTGATCTCGGCAGGGTTGACGTTTACGATTAACTCTCTGTTCATTATATCTTGTTCCGCACACCGGGACCCGGTGACGGATGGGCTGAAATTAGTAACTGATGCCGCATGTTGGTCTGAAGTGGCGGCGAACTCCAATGGAGATGTCCGGCACCGGAACGGTGGGGAACGAAGGCTTCCGGAAAAGCGGTTCAACCGCAAAATACGGGCGCCGGAAACACCCGGAATGTCGAATTCCGAAAAATAGGTAAAGCTAAAAGAACCCGGGGGCCCCTTTAGCTTTATCTATTCGTTAGCACGAAGGTGCTACCCTACTTCTTCTTGTGGCGGTTCTTGCGCAGACGTTTCTTGCGCTTGTGGGTAGCCATCTTGTGCCGCTTATGCTTCTTTCCGTTTGGCATAGTGGTTAAATTTTAGAGGTTCTTGATTTATTATTTCACCTTCGCCGCGAAGCTCTTGGCGGGCTTGAAAGCGGGGATGTTGTGTTCGGGAATGGTGATCGTCGTGTTCTTCGAGATGTTGCGGGCTACCTTCTTGGCACGCTTCTTCACGATGAAACTTCCGAAGCCGCGAAGATACACGTTATTCTTCTCGGTGAGCGACGTCTTGATGCTCTCCATGAAAGCCTCAACGATAGCCTGCACCTGCACTTTCTCCACTCCGGTGCTCTTAGCGATTTCGCTTACGATATCAGCCTTTGTCATATCTTTATGTGGTTTAAAATTAAGTTCGTCCGAATGATTCGGAGTGCAAATATACGCTTTATTTGAATTTCCGCCAACAAACCGCAATTTTTTTTCACTTTTTTCATCGGCGGAACGTAGGGCGCACGCTCCCAGCACGATACCCGGACAAACGCAAATCCCGGGCCAGAATCGACACAAAATCCACCATCCGGCGCCCCGATCCGGTCCGAATCCTTTTCCACACCGCGCAAAACGCTGTAAAACAGCATCTTGTACCGGAAACCCAAGAAAACGGCCTCTTCATCCAATAAAACGCGCGTTTTTTGCGTTTGATGGTAAAATCACTTATTTTTGCAAATCCTAAACCGATAACGGCATGGTCAAGATACTCTGGG
>CALUMM010000131.1 GCA_944321755.1 uncultured Alistipes sp. | reverse complement strand
GAATCGGGAGGCAAAGATACGAAATTATTCCCATCCCGGCAACAGAAACTCCCATAATATAAAGGAAATTATGATTTATGGTTTGCTTTTCGTAACTTTGCAGGATATATCGCTCCGAAAGATGAAACTTACGACGATCCTTTTGCTGACGACGCTCCTGCTCACGGCCTGCGGGAACTCCGCGGCACGCTCCGCCAGGCGCGCCCCGAAGGGGGCCGCAGCCGCAGCCGCCGTGCAGCCCGAACCGAAACAATACACCTACCGGGTGAAGGCCTCCTACCCCCACTCGACGAAGGCCTACACGCAGGGGCTGCTCTGGCACGACGGACAACTCTGGGAGGGGACCGGACAGCACGGCGAGTCGGTGGTGCAGACCCTCGACCTCGAAAACGGCTCGGCCAACGTGCTGGCCCGCCTGCCGCGCTCGGAGTTCGGAGAGGGGATCGCCATCCTCGGCGGCGAACTCTTCCAGCTCACCTGGCAGTCGAACACCGTGCACGTCTACCGCCTGACGGACTCCGGGCTCGACAAGGTGCGCGAGCACCGCTACCCGGGCGAGGGGTGGGGGCTGACGACCGACGGCGAGAAACTCTACATGAGCGACGGCACGGCCAACCTCTACACGGTGGACCCGGCGACGTTCCGCCGCGAGAAGCGTGTGACGGTCACCTGGCGCGGCGAGGCGGTGCCCTACCTCAACGAACTGGAGTGGATCGACGGCCGCATCTGGGCCAATGTCTACACGACGGACCAGATCATCATCATCGACCCGGCGACGGGGCGCGTCGAAGGGGTTGTGGACCTCGCGGGGCTGCTGCCCGCCGGGGAGCATACGCCGACGACCGACGTGCTGAACGGCATCGCCTGGGACCCCGACTCGAAACGCCTCTTCGTCACGGGCAAAAACTGGAGCAAACTCTTCGAAATAGAGATCATCGAACAATGATACCGACAGATACGAAAAACAAGACGTTGCAAGCGCTGCTCGACAGCCGCATCCTGCTGCTCGACGGCGGATTCGGCACCATGGTCCAGGGCTACGGACTGCAGGAGGAGGCCTACCGTGGCGAACGCTTCCGCACGTGGGACGTCCAGCTCAAGGGGTGCAACGACCTGCTCGCGCTGACCCGCCCCGAAGTGGTGCGCGAAATCCACGAGAAGTACCTCGCGGCCGGTGCCGACATCATCGAAACCGACTCGTTCAATGCCAATGCCGTCTCGCTGGCCGACTACCGGCTCGAAGCCTTCGCCTACGAGATGTCGCGGGCCGCAGCCGAAGTGGCCCGTGCGGCGGCCGACGCCTTCACGGCGCGCAACCCGCAGAAACCCCGCTTCGTCGCCGGGTCGATGGGCCCCACGAACCGCACGGCCTCGATGTCGGCCGACGTGGCCAACCCCGCGGCCCGCGAGGTGACCTTCCGGCAGCTGGTCGACGCCTACTCGGACCAGGCCCGCGGCCTGATGGACGGCGGGGCGGACGTGCTGCTCGTCGAGACGGTCTTCGACACGCTCAATGCCAAGGCCGCCCTCTACGCCATCGACCGCCTGTGCGAAGCGCGCGGGCAGCGGATCCCCGTGATGGTCTCCGGAACGCTGGCCGATGCCAGCGGCCGCACCCTCTCGGGGCAGACCGTCGAGGCCTTTGCCGCTTCGGTCGCGCACGCCCGGCTGCTGTCGATCGGTCTGAACTGCGCCTACGGCGCCCGGCAGCTGATGCCCTACCTCGAACGGCTGGCCGCCGTGGCCGAAACCCGCATCTCGGCCCACCCGAACGCCGGATTGCCCAACGTCATGGGCGGCTACGACGAAACTCCCGAAATGTTTGCCGAAGATGTCGGCGAGTACATGCGCCGCGGGCTGGTGAACATCGTCGGCGGCTGCTGCGGAACCACCCCGGCACACATTTTCGAACTGGCGAAGATCGTCGACCGCTACACGCCGCGCCCGCTGCCCGAGCCGCGTCACGAAACGGTGCTCGCCGGGCTGGAGCCCCTGCGGGTGGTCCCCGAGGCCAACTTCATCAACATCGGCGAGCGCACGAACGTCGCCGGATCGGCGAAGTTCGCCCGGCTGATCCGCGAAGGCAACTACGAGGAGGCCCTCTCGGTGGCCCGCGCACAGGTCGAGGCCGGGGCGCAGGTCGTCGACGTCTGCATGGACGACGGGCTGATCGACGGGCCCGCGGCGATGCGGACGTTCCTCAACCTGATGGCTTCGGAACCCGAGATCGCCCGCGTGCCGGTGATGATCGACTCGTCGAAGTGGGAGGTACTTCAAGCGGGACTTGAGGTGACACAGGGCAAGTCGGTGGTCAACTCCATCTCGCTGAAGGAGGGCGAAGCGGAGTTCCTGCACCGTGCGGCGGAGATTCACCGCTACGGAGCCGCCGCCGTGGTGATGCTCTTCGACGAACGCGGCCAGGCCGACACCTTCGAGCGCAAGATCGAGGTCGCCGAACGCGCCTACCGCCTGCTCACCGAAAACGGATTCCCGGCCGAAGACATTATTTTCGATCCCAACGTGCTGGCCGTCGCCACGGGAATCCCCGAACACGACGGCTACGCCAAAGCCTTCATCGACGCCACACGCTGGATCAAGGAGCACCTGCCCCATGCGAAGGTTTCGGGCGGCGTCTCGAACCTCTCGTTCGCCTTCCGCGGCAACAACGCCGTGCGCGAGGCCATGCACTCGGCATTCCTTTACCATGCGATCCGCGCCGGGATGGACATGGGGATCGTCAACCCCCAGATGCTGCGCGTCTACAGCGAGATCGAACCCGAACTGCTCGAAAGGGTCGAGGACGTGATCCTCTGCCGCCGCAAGGATGCCGCCGAGCGCCTCACGGAGTATGCCCACGAGGTGCAGCAGACCGCCCGGACCCAACCCCAGGCTCCCGATGCGTGGCGCAGCGGGTCGCTCGAAGAGCGCATTGGCTACGCCATGCTCAAAGGCATCGCCGACCACATCGAGGAGGATGCCCTCGAAGGCTACCGCACGCTCGGCAGCCCCATGGAGGTGATCGACCGGCTGCTGATGCCCGCCATGGAGCGCGTCGGCGTATTGTTCGGCGAGGGCAAGATGTTCCTCCCGCAGGTCGTCAAGACCGCCCGCGTGATGAAGCGCGCCGTGGCCGCACTGACCCCCTACATCGAACAGGGCGCCGCCGCGTCGGCCCATTCGGCCGGGAAGGTCGTGATCGCCACCGTCAAGGGCGACGTCCACGACATCGGCAAGAACATCGTCGCGGTGGTGATGGCCTGCAACGGATACGAGATCCGCGACCTGGGCGTCATGGTCGAGGCCGAGCGTATCGTCGACGAAGCCGTGGCGTGGGGCGCGCAGGCGATCTGTCTGAGCGGACTGATCACGCCGTCGCTCGACGAGATGGCCCACGTCTGCCAGGAGCTGGAACGCCGCGGCCTGCGCATCCCGGTCATCATCGGCGGCGCCACGACCTCCGACCTCCACACGGCCGTAAAGATCGCTCCGGTCTACTCCGGCGCGGTGGTCCACTCGGCCAACGCCAGCCAGAATACCCAGATCCTCGCCCGCCTGACCGGCGACGGCGCCGAAGCCTACATCGCCGAGGTGAAGCAAAAACAGGCCGCCCTGCGCGAAGGGTACGCCCGCAAACTGCGCGAACGCGACCTCATTCCGATCGTCGAGGTCCGCAAGGCCCGCCGGGGAGCCGAACCCCACAAACCCGTCAAACCGCTCCACCCGGGGCGCATGGTCTTCCCCGACTTCGACATCGCCGATGCCGAGCCCTTCATCGACTGGAACTTCTTCTTCCCGGCCTGGGGGTTGAAGGGGCGCTATCCGGAGATCCTCGACCATCCCGAAAAGGGCGCCGAGGCCCGCAAGCTCTTCGACGACGCCCAGGCCCTGCTGGCCCGGATCCGCGACCAGCGGCTGCTGACCCTGCAGGGCGTTGTGGGGATCTTCCCGGCCCGCGCCGAGAAGGACGACATCATCGTCACCGACACCAAGGGGCGCGAAAAGCGGCTCCCGATGCTCCGCAACCAGACCCGCGGCGAGGAGAACCGCTCGCTCGCAGACTGGATCGCCCCCCAAGGCGACTGGATCGGATGCTTCGCCCTGACGGCCGGAATCGGGCTGCAGAAACTCGAAGAGCAGTTCCGCAGCGAAGGCGACGACTATTCGGCCATTCTCTCGAAACTCCTGGCCGACCGGCTCACGGAGGCCTTTGCCGAAGCCGTGCACACCTTCGTGCGGCGGCAGATGTGGGGCTACGAGACCGCGGAGGCGCTTGACAT
Organism: uncultured Alistipes sp.; assembly: GCA_944321755.1. Classification (GTDB taxonomy): domain Bacteria; phylum Bacteroidota; class Bacteroidia; order Bacteroidales; family Rikenellaceae; genus Alistipes. The sequence continues at coordinate 929 of CALUMM010000131.1, read as the reverse complement.
CCCGCGCATCATCCGCGGCGACTACCGCGGACGCCGCATGGCCTTCGGTTACCCCGCCTCGCCCGACCACTCGCTCAAACGCGAGGTCTTCGACCTGCTGGCCGTCGAGGCCACGACCGGAATGCGCCTCACGGAGAACTGGATGATCGATCCCGGCGAAGCGCTCTGCGGGCTGCTGTTCGCCGACGCCGAATACTTCTCCGTCGGGACCATCGACACCAAACAGCTGCTCGACTACGCCCGCCGCCGCGGCCTGGAGGTCGAACAGATCAAAAAAATCATTCCCAACAACCTCTGACACGCATCATGAACGTAGTCGATATCATCCACGAGGCGATCGCCACGAAACGAACCCGGTTCGCCTTCGAACTCCTCCCGCCGCTCAAGGGCGACGGAAGCCAGAAGATTTTCGCAGCCATCGAACCGCTGATGCCCTACGACCCGGCCTACATCAACATCACCTTCCACCGCGAAGGGATCAAGGAGACCGTCCGCGAGGACGGCAGCGTCGACTGGCACGTCGTCCGCCGACGCCCCGGGACGGTCGGCATCTCGGCAGCCATTCAGCAACGCTACGGCGTGGAGGTCGTGCCCCATCTGATCTGCGGCGGCCTCTCGAAGTACGACATCGAGGACACCCTGATCGACATGGACTTCCTCGGGCTGCACAACGTCCTGGCCCTGCGCGGCGACAAGTCGCAGAACGAACGCCGTTTCATGCCCCATCCCCAGGGTCATGCCCACGCCGTAGACCTCGTGCGGCAGATCGACGGCATGAACCACGGACGCTTCATCGACGGAGAGGTCGAGGAGTGCCACCACTCGAAATTCTCGATCGGCGTGGCCGGTTATCCCGAAGTCCACTTCGAGGCCCGCGACATCACCTCCGACATCGCACACCTCAAGGCCAAGATCGACGCCGGAGCCGA
>CALUMM010000130.1 GCA_944321755.1 uncultured Alistipes sp. | reverse complement strand
TCGGCTGCCACGACGGCTCCCTGCGCCAGCGTGCGGCGGTTCTTGATTTCGTGGCGGAGTTCGAGGATGTCGTCCTCGGACTCGTAGGTCACGGAGTGAATACCCGGGACCATCCCCTCGCGCACCGAACGGATCTCGATGCGGTCGGCGGGGGTCTCCTCGCTGCGTTCCACGCGGTTTGCGGCGTGTTCGATGCCGGGCGCGAAGTTCACCCACCCGGTTTTTCCGGGGAGGTTTTCGAGGATTCCCTCGGCGAGCGTGATGGCCGTACCGCTCGGGGCATCCTTCTTCTGGGTGTGGTGGACCTCCTCGATGCGGACTTCGTAACCGCCCCCGAGGCGTCCGACCAGTGCGGCGAGCTGGCGGTTGAGGCGGAACAGGAGGTTGACGCCCAGGCAGTAGTTCGAGGCGTAGAACATCGCTCCGCCGCGCTGGCGGCACAACTCCTGCAGTTCGGCCAGGCGGTCTGTCCAGCCGGTTGTTCCGCTGACGACAGCCACGCCGCACTCCAGACAGGTGCGGATGTTGCCGTAAGCCGTGGCGGGCGTGGTGAATTCGATAGCCACGTCGATGCCCTTCAGGTGTTCGGCATCGAGGTCGCGGGCATTGTCGAGGTCGATGATGAGGGCGGTTTCGTGTCCCCGTTCGGCGAGGATCCGTTCGATTTCGCGGCCCATCTTGCCGTATCCGATGATTGCAGCCTTCATGTCGTAGAGAGGTTCGAAAATTCAGTTCCGACAAAGATACGAATAAATTCGGAAACTAAACGCAGCGATCCCGGTTTATCGTATGTGCGAAATGCGTATCTTTGTCCTCAAAAAGAACTTGTCCATGCGATATTTTCTGGAACTCCGCTATCTGGGAGCGGCCTATTGCGGTTGGCAGCGGCAGCCCGACCAGCCGTCGGTGCAGCAGACCCTCGAACGGGCCCTGACGACGCTTCTTCGCGAACCGGTTGAGGTGACCGGCGCGGGCCGCACCGATACGGGGGTGAATGCCTCGTACTACGTAGCGCATTTCGACTGTTCGGCCCCGGTTTCGGACCCGGCGCAGACCGTCTGCAAACTGAATTTCCTGCTTCCGGAGGATATTTCCGTGGAGGGGCTGACGGCGGTTGGGGACGATGCGCACGCGCGGTTCCACGCCCGGGAGCGCGAGTACCGCTACTACATCGAACCGCACAAGAATCCCTTTACGCGCCACCTGACGTGGCAGTATTACGTGCCGCTGGACGTCGGGCGGATGAACCGGGCTGCGGCCCTGCTGCCGGAGTACGAGGATTTCACGTCGTTTGCCAAGCTGAATTCGAATAACCGGACGAACATCTGCCACGTGATGCGGGCGGAGTGGACGGTTCTGGCGGACGGGCGTCTCTGTTTCACGATCCGTGCGGACCGTTTTCTGCGGAACATGGTCCGGGCGCTTGTGGGGACGCTGGTCGACGTGGGCCGGGGGCGCTATACGCCGGAGGATTTCCGGGCGATCATCGAGAGCCGGGATCTGTCGCGTTCGAGTGCCGGGGCTCCGGCGCAGGGGCTCTTTTTGAGCGATGTCCGCTACCCTGCCGGGATCTTCGAGCGGGGCCGTTTCCGAACCTCGGAGACCGGGAACTGAAACGGCAGACGGACCGCTTTGAAGCGGTCCGTCCGTTTTTCATGTCGGGTGCCTATCGTACCCGTAGGGTGCGTCCGATGCGCAGGATGGTCGTCGACTTGATGCCGTTCAGACGGCAGATGTTCGTCACGGTCGTGCCGTATTTGCGGGCGATGGCCCCCAGCGTGTCGCCCGAGCGGATCTTGTGGTAACGCATGGCGGCCTTTTCGGCAGCCTCCTTTTTGTCCTGCTCTTCGTTGGCGATTTCGTCGTCGAAATCCTGCCCGGCATTGGAGTAGATGCTGAAGAAGGATTTTTTCAGCAGGAAGGTTTCGCGGCACAGAATCCCGTTCTTGAAGTCGATCAGCCGTTCGGGGTCGAACGCCTGCCCGTAGTAACGGGTCTCGAAGTGGAGGTGGGGACCCGTCGAGCGTCCCGTCGAGCCGCCGAGTCCGATAATGTGCCCGGCCTCAACCCACGTTCCCGGCTCCACAAGCCGCTCCGAGAGGTGTCCGTAGTAGGTTTCCAGCCCGTTGTCGTGGCGGATGATCACCAGATTGCCGTAACCGCGGACGTACTTCGAGATGCGCACGCGGCCGCAGAAGGTGGCATAAACCGAATCACCCATTTTGAGCGGCAGGTCGACGCCCTGATGGCGGCGTCCGCGACGAGGCCCGTACTTGCCGCGTGGGTTCACGGCGCCCTTGTAGGGATAGTGGTAGCTTTTCGTCGAGTCGATCAGGTCGATCACCACCGACTGGGGCATCGACGACATGTCGACCTCCTGATACGGGAAGAGCGACGTCGTGTCCCAATACTTTTCGAAGATCGTGCTGTCCTTGGCCACGGCGCGGTTGCGGACATATTTCCAGGTATTGTTTCCGTAGAGGATGACGTGCAGGGCGTCATTTCCCGAATCGAGCGTGTCGAGGACCGTCAGTCCGTTGGTATCGAACGTCGATTCGATCTGTTTGCGCTGCAGTCGGAACTGCAGGTCGGCGATGGAGTCTGCGGCGGCCTGTTCGGGGTCGACGGGTTTGGCATCGGCCACCCGGGCGGTGCGGGAACGGTTTTCCAGGCGGGCTTCCATCCTGTCGAGGAGGTTTTGCAGCGAGTCGATGGCTGCGTTCTGCAGTCCCGAGAGACGGCGCAGCGAGTCGGCTTCGGCCATTGCCTCGACAGCCTGTTCCTGGAGCCGAGCCCGCGAGGGCCGTGCCGCACGGGCTTCGACCGCAACAGCGGCAGCCAGCAGGGCGAAGGTCAGCACGTATTTCTTCATTCGGATTCTTGATTATTGATTTTCGATTATTTGAGGTTTATTTGATCAGCTCTTCGGCGGCTTCGAGTGCCTTGTAGAACTCCTCGCCGAAACGGCGGATGATCGGTTCGCGCAGGGCCTTGTAGACCGGGATTCCCAGCTTCGCGCCGCACCGCCGGGCCGGGGCGCAGACCGACCAGCGGTGGTAGTTGAGGCCCACGGTTCCGTTCGAGAAGCGCATCACGCGGATCGGATAGAGATGGCATGAAATCGGCTTGCGGAAGGAGGTTTTGCCCTCCATCCAGGCCTTCTCGATGGCGCAGAGTGTCACGCCGTTCTCCTGATAGGTGTAGGCGCATTCGGCATTGTTGACGAGCGGCGTGGTGAGGTCTCCCTCCTCGTCCACGACCATGAAACCCTGCCGTTCGACGGCCTCGATGCCTTCGCCGGTCATGTAGGGGCGGTAATTCGGGTATTCGCGGCGGAGGATCTCCACCTCGTCGGCTTCGAGCGGCGCTCCGGCGTTGCCCTCCACGCAGCAGATGCCCTTGCACTGCGCCAAATCGCAGGCGAAACATTCGCGCAGCAGGTCGGCGCTTACGATTTTGTCGTCGATTTCGATCATTTGCGGCAGGTGTCGGCGATAATCAGGTCATACAACTCGCCGAGCGAGAGCCCCATCGCACGGGCCTGCTTCGGGACGATGCTCCCGGCGCTCATGCCCGGGATCGAGTTCAGCTCGATGAAGTAGGGTTTTCCTTCGGGCGTCACGATGAAGTCGACCCGCACGACACCCGAGCAGCGGCACGCCCGGTAAGCCTCGCGGGTCATGCGGTTCAACTCCCGGCGCACCTCGTCGGGAATCTGCGCCGGGGTGATCTCCTCGGAGCGCCCGGCGGTGTATTTGGCCTCGTAATCGAAGAAGTCGTTCTTCGGGACGATCTCCGTGATCGGGAAGATATACTCCTTTTCGCGCGTGACGAGGATTCCGCATCCCATTTCGCGGCCCGTGATGCATTCCTCGATAAGGATTTCGTCGCCCTGGGCGAAGGCTGCTTCAATGGCTGCGGGCAGCTCTTCGGCCGTATGGACCTTCGTCACGCCGAACGACGAGCCGTTGGCATTGGGCTTCACGAAGAGCGGAAGGCCCAGCTCGGCGACGATCTCGGCCGTCTCCCACGCCTCGCCGCGGCGCAGGAAGCGTTCGCGGGCCAGATTGACACGCCCGGCCAGCGTGCGCTTGGTGGTGATCTTGTCGAACGTCACGACCGACGAGACCATCGAGCACGACGAATAGGGAACGCCCATCATGTCGAGATAGCCTTGCAGCCGTCCGTCCTCGCCCGGCGTGCCGTGGATGAGGATCAGCGCGTAGTCGAAGAGCTTGTGTTCGCCGTCGATCGTGATGGAGAAGTCGTTCTTGTCGACCTGCCACTGCCGGCCGTCGGGCGTCGTGCAGTGCCAGTCGCGGTGGTGGAGGTCGATGACCGTAATGTCGTATTTCGAGTGGTCGAGCGCCGCTTCGATCTGTGCGGCGCTCTGGAGTGCGATCTCCCGCTCGGGGGAGTCGCCGCCCGCCAGAAGGGCGATCTTCAGTCGTGTCATGTTCAGGGGTTGTATATGTCTTTGTATCGGAATTCCAGAATCTCCTGCACCATTTGTGCGAACTGCCGGGCCTCGACATGCGCGGCATCGATGCGCAGCACGGCGTTGAAGTCGTTCAGGGCCGGGCCCCACTCGCCCATGCGGTAGTGGAGTTTCCCGCGTTCGAGCAGCAGCTCCACGTCACCGGGACGTTCCGTAATCCGGGCCGTGAGGACCGCTATGCGGGTTGCGGGGCTCCAGAGCCCCTTTTTGCGGATGTAGTCGAGGACCCCGGGGTCGAGCATCGTCGAGACATCCTCGCCGCGGGCGATCCGCTCGCGGACGTCGGTGGCGGCGAACTCCTGCAGCGGGGCGCCGTCGAGCACCGTGATGCGGCCCTCGAACCCCCGGGTCTCCTCCCCGCGCCGCGGGTAGACGTAAACCGGGTATTCGAGTACCTTTTCGTACTCCTTCCAGCCTTTGAGCCCGGCGATTTGGTCGCCGCCCATCAGCACCGAAAACGTCATTTCCGACCCGAAGTTTTCCTGGAGGTAACGCAGCGTATCGATTGTGTACGAGGGTTTTGGCAATAAAAACTCCACGACAGACGGTTTGATCCGGTCGGGGTGTTTCGAGGCCCGGCAGGCGATCTCGGCCATCTCGAAGCGGTCGAGCTCCGGCGCCAGCTCCCCGGCCTCCTTGTAGGGGCTCTGCGGGGAGACGATCAGCGCCACCTCGTCGCACAGCCCCTGGTCGAGGACATACTCCGCCAGGGCGATGTGTCCCTTGTGGATCGGGTTGAACGACCCGAAATAGAGCATTTCGCGTTTCATGCGGCTATCGGGCGATGAA
>CALUMM010000129.1 GCA_944321755.1 uncultured Alistipes sp. | reverse complement strand
TAGCCGATCGTGGCCTCGCTGGCCCCGAAGAAGTAGAGGATCGGGTCGAGGAACAACAGGGCAATGACCCCGAATCCGATGCCGATGATGCAGTTGAGCACCACGACGTTGCCCAGCACCCGCTGGGCGGTTTCGTAGTCCCGCTGTCCGAGGCGCATCGACACGAGGGTCGCGGCACCCACACCGACCAGCGAACCGAACGCTGCGGCGAGGTTCATCAGCGGGAAGGTCAGCGCCAGACCCGAAATGGCCAGCGGGCCGACGCCATGGCCGATGAAGATACTGTCGACCATGTTGTAAAGCGACGATGCCGTCATGGCGATGATCGCCGGCACGGCATACTGGATCAGCAGCTTGCGGATTCGTTCGGTTCCGAGTTCCAAAGCCGCCACTTTAAGTTCCGCCATACTTTTTTCTATTGTTTGCTTAGAGATTCTTCATTCATTTTCCCGGTGAGCGATCCGGTTTTCCCCGGGGGTGCGGGCTCGTCCGCGGCGTCCACCCATTCGCCGCACGGTTATCCTTCCACGGCCCCTCTTTCCACAGGTTCCCTTTCCACGGTCCCTCTTTCCACAGGTTCCCTTTCACGGCCCCTCTTTCCACAGGTCCCCTTCACGACCCCCTTTCACGCCCCTCCTACCGGGGCACGGCGCGGTCGAGCTTCTCGAACCACTCCCGGTAGATGGCCGGGTCGGTCGAGAGGCCCAGCTCCTCGGTCGTGAAGCCCGACGCCTCGTCCAGATACCACTGGTGCGAGACGTAGACTGTCAAACGCACCTCGCTGGTGAGGTGTGCCGGCTGCACGACGAAACTCAGGCGGCGGATCTCACCGGCCATCGGCACGATAACCACCGGCTTCTGGGTCAACACCTGCCGCGCCACGACGAGGCCCGAAGCCTTGTCGGCGCTCTCGATCAGGCACCCTTCGCGCTGCAGCAGGTCGAACAGCAGCGCATAGCACTCCTCGGCACCGACCGTCATCCGGTGGCGCGTGAGGGTGTCCAACTGCTGTGCGTCGGGCATTCCGTTGACCACCGACGTCCCCTGACGGGCCGCCAGGTAGACATTCGACGCGCACCCCGCCAAAAGCATCACGGCGACAACCGCCGCCATACACACCACCACCCTCCTGCTAACGCTCCGGGAGCGGAATCCACGATCGTCCATTCTCCGTCCCCGTTTGGTTATTCGAGTTCCCAATCCGAGCCGTCCTTGCGGTCCTTGACGCGGATACCGGCCGCCGTAAGGCCGTCACGGATACGGTCCGAGGTGGCCCAGTCCTTTGCGGCCTTGGCGCCCTGGCGGATGTCGAGCAGCATCTCCACAAGCGGCGTCACGTAGTCGCGTCCAGCAGCCGTTCCGGCAGCCTTCTCGTCGCGCAGGCCCAGGATGTCGAAGGCGTAGCGGTGCACGGTGGCTTTCAGCGTTTCGAGGTCCGCGGCCGTGATGGTCTCCTTGCCGTCGGCGAGCTGGTTGATCGTGCGCACCCAGTCGAAGAGCGCCGAGATCACCATCGGCGAATTCAGATCGTCGTCCATCGCCGCCCGGCAGCGCTCCTCCAGCTCCGCGGGCTGCACGGTCGATGCGGCCGCGGGCCGGATCTTGTCCAGCGTCTCGATGCCCTTCATCAGGCGGTCGAGCCCCTTTTCAGCGGCCTGCAGCGCCTCGTTCGAGAAGTCGAGCGTCGAGCGGTAGTGGGCCTGCAGCACGAAGAAGCGGATCGTCATCGGCGAATAGGCCTGTGCCAGCAGCCGGTGGTTACCCGTAAAGAGCTCTTCGAGGGTGATGAAGTTCCCGAGCGACTTGCCCATCTTCTGGCCGTTGATCGTGATCATGTTGTTGTGCACCCAGTAGCGGGCCGAATCGTGGCCCAGCGCGGCGGTCGACTGCGCGATCTCGCACTCGTGGTGCGGGAACATGAGGTCCATGCCTCCGCCGTGGATGTCGAACCGCTCCCCGAGGTAGCGCGTCGACATGGCCGAGCACTCCATGTGCCAGCCGGGGAATCCGTCGCTCCAGGGCGAAGGCCACCGCATGATGTGCTCGGGCGCGGCCTTCTTCCACAACGCGAAGTCATACGAATGGCGCTTGTCGGACTGTCCGTCGAGTTCGCGCGTGTTGGTCATGATGTCGTCGAGATTGCGGCCCGAGAGACGGCCGTAGTTGTATTTTTCGTTGTACTTCTCGACGTCGAAGTAGATCGAGCCGTTCGACTCGTAGGCGAATCCCGCGTCAAGGATCCGCTTCACGAAGGCGATCTGCTCGATGATGTGTCCCGAAGCGTAGGGTTCGATCGAGGGCGACTCGACGTTCAGGGCATCCATCGCCCGGTGGTAGCGCTCCGTATAGTAGTGCGCGACCTCCATGGGCTCCAACTGTTCGAGACGGGCCTTCTTGGCGATCTTGTCCTCGCCCTCGTCGGCATCGTGTTCGAGGTGCCCCACGTCGGTGACGTTGCGCACGTAGCGGACCTTGTACCCCGAAGCCTTGAGGTAGCGGAACAGCAGGTCGAAGGTTACGGCCGGGCGGGCATGGCCCAGATGCGGGTCCCCGTAGACCGTCGGTCCGCAGACATACATCCCGACCCGTCCCTCGACGAGCGGCTCGAACTCCTCCTTGCGGCGGGTGAGCGTATTGTAAATCACAAGTTTGGATTCCATAATTTCCTCCGTTTATCGTCGTTTTGAACGGGTAAAGATACGAATTTTATGCGTTATCCCGAAAAATTATCGTACCTTTGCCTCGATTTATGATAAATTTTCAGGATTTAGGACTCTCCGCGCCGCTGTTGCGCGCCATCGAAGAGAAGGGTTACGAAAACCCCACCCCCATTCAGGAACAAGCCATTCCGCCCGTACTCCGGGGCCGCGACCTGCAGGGCTGCGCCCAAACCGGTACGGGCAAGACCGCAGCCTTCACGCTGCCGATCCTCCAGCTGCTCGCCGCAGAGCCGCCCGTCAGGGGCCGGCGCGAGATCCGGGCGCTGGTTCTCACGCCGACGCGCGAACTGGCCATCCAGATCGACGAGTGCTGCCGCGACTACGCCCGCTACACGCCGATCCGCCACTGCGTGATCTTCGGCGGCGTGAACCAGCGCCCGCAGGTCGAGGCGCTCCAGCAGGGCGTCGACCTGCTCGTCGCCACACCCGGACGCCTGCTCGACCTCATCGGCCAGGGCTACATCTCGCTCACGCACCTGCGCTTCTTCGTCCTCGACGAGGCCGACCGGATGCTCGACATGGGCTTCATCCACGACATCCGCCGCATCCTGCCGCTGCTGCCCGAACGGCGGCAGACGCTCTTCTTCTCGGCCACGATGCCCGCGGAGATCGCCGCGCTGGCGGCCCGGATCCTCCACGACCCGGAGCTGGTGGCCGTAACGCCCCCGGCATCGGTCGTCGAAACCATCGCCCAGCGGGTGCACTTCGCCGAGAAGAGCGAGAAAAGCGCCCTGCTGATCGACCTGCTCCGCCATTCGGAGGCGCGTCAGGTGCTGGTCTTCACCCGCACCAAACACGGCGCCGACCGGCTCGCCCGCATCCTCAACAAAGCCGGGATCGAAGCCGCAGCCATCCACGGCAACAAGTCGCAGAACGCCCGCGTGCGGGCCATGAACGACTTCAAGTCGGGGGCGTGCCGCGTGCTGATTGCCACGGACATCGCGGCCCGCGGCATCGATATCGACCAGCTGCCGTTAGTGATCAACTACGAACTCCCGGAGGTGGCCGAGACCTACGTCCACCGCATCGGCCGCACGGGACGTGCCGGACGCGACGGTTCGGCGTGGTCGTTCTGCTCGGAGGCCGAGTTAGAGTATCTGCTCGACATCCAGCGGCTGACGGGTTTGACGATTCCCGTCGAGGGGGAGGTTCCGGAGTACGCCGCCCGGGCGCTGGCCGAAGCCGAGCGGAAGCAGGCCGCGAAAGCGGGTCGGCGGTCCGCCCCGCAGCCTGCACCGAAAGCGGCCCCGGCCCCGAAGAGGAAAGAGAAGGAGGCACGCCCCGCCGCAACACCTGCCGGGACCCCCGCAATCGCTCCACAGGCAGAGACCCAGGAAAAGGCTGAAAAGGCCGAAAAGGAGGAACAGGGCGAAAAGCCGGGAAAGGCCCCCAAACCGCAGCCTTCCGAAAGTCTCGAAAACTCCCAGAAAGCCCAAGGGCCGCAGCCTTCCGAAAGTCTCGAAAACTCCCAGAAAGCCCAAGGGCTGCAGCCTTCCGAAAGTCTCGAAAAGCCCGAAAAGAGGGAATCTTTCGAAATTTCCGCGGCGGAAAACGCTCCGAAAAAGCGCCGTCGGAGGCGTCGCCGCGGACAAGAGCCGGAGAACGGAGCGGGAAACAGGCCGGAGGAAGCCGTTGTCGGCGCCGGTGCCGGAAGGGCCGAACCCGCAGCGATGGAATCGTCCGCCGCAACGGTTGAAACCCCCGGGACGAAACCCGCAGCCGGAGTTTCGCGTCCTTCGCACGCTGCGACCAAGCCTGCCGAATCCACCGGATTGAGATCCGGAGCCGCACCGGAAACCGCTGCCGAATCGCAACCCGCATCCGCCCTCTCCGCCCCTTCCGCCCCGGAATCCGGCGACAAACCCCGGAAGAGACGCCGGAAAAAGAGCGCACCGACTACGGATTCCGCCGCCGGGAGCGCCCCGTCGGAAACCCCGACGGCTGGAGAGGCCCCGAAACCGGCAGCCCGACAGAACACGGCAGCCCCTGCCGCCGAAAAGGCCCCGAAAACGGCCGCCCGGCAGAAAACGACCGCCCAGGCCGCCGAAAAGGCCCCGAAACCGGCCGCCCGACAGCAAACGGCAACCCCTGCCGCTGAAAAGGCCCCGAAAACGGCCGCCCGACAGAACACGGCAACTCCTGCCGCCGAAAAGGCCCCAAAAACGGCCGCACGGCAGAAACCGGCAGGCTCGGCCCCGGAAAAACAACCGTCGGCACGCCCCGGGACCACGCGCAACACGCCGAATCCGTCGGCACGCCCCGAAAAAACCCGGACACGCAACACCCCCCGCCCCAATGAGGAGGAGGAAGAGCCCAAAACCGGGATCGAACGCGCCCGGGAACGGCAGGTGCCCGACCATGAGAACGAACAAATGGAGGCACAAAAACGCATTCCACACACGAACGATTGGAAAAACCGCGTTAAATCATTACTTTTGCGATCATTCCGGAAATAACCGAGGAGGGGGGGGGTGAGCGAAAAAGAGCCCGCAGGGTTCCCGGCCCATCCCTTTCCGAAACAGTATAGTATTTAGGAACAGAACGATATGCACCTTTTCAAACGCTGGAACAACCTCGTCGGATGGGGCGTCTTCGCCATTGCGGCCGTCGTCTACCTGATGACCATGGAACCCGTGTCGAGTCTCTGGGACTGCTCGGAGTTCATCGCCACCTCCTACAAACTC
>CALUMM010000128.1 GCA_944321755.1 uncultured Alistipes sp. | reverse complement strand
GTGATGTTCTCCAGGGCCTGTTTCCAGATTTCCAGCGGAGATTTATCAGCATCCTTCATCTTCTTGCCGACGATTTCCAGCGAGTCGTAGAAAATCGTGTAGGCAATACTCTTCTTACCATCCAGCATAAGGTTGTTCACGAAACGGGTCACGGCCACGTCTCCGAACTTCGGATCCGGAAGTAGAATTCGCTTTCTTGGCTTAGCTTTTCTCATTGCTATTTACTGTCTAAAAAAATGTTTCTCGGGTGAGTTTCGGGTTATTTGCCTGCCTTGGGGCGCTTGGCACCGTACTTGGAACGACGCTGGCGACGGCCGTCGACACCTGCGGAGTCGAGGGCACCGCGCACGAGGTGATAACGAACACCGGGGAGGTCCTTGACACGACCGCCACGAACCAGAACGATGGAGTGTTCCTGGAGGTTGTGGCCTTCTCCGGGGATGTAGGCGTTGACCTCCTTGCCGTTGGTCAGGCGCACACGAGCCACCTTACGCATAGCCGAGTTAGGCTTCTTGGGGGTCGTGGTGTACACACGGGTGCAGACGCCACGGCGCTGGGGACAAGCGGCCAGGGCGGGGGACTTGGATTTGTCCTCCAGAGCGACGCGGCCGTTTCTCACTAACTGTTGAATAGTTGGCATTGTAAAACTGTCCTTTAGTTTGTTTAAAAATCTATTTCCATTGTCCAAAATGGACTGCAAAGGTACGCATTTTTTTGGAAATACAATATATAAGCCCATCTTTTTTGGCCTTTTTTCAGGAATTTGCACCTTTTTCGATTCTTTTTGCTGATCGTTTTTTAAAAACTATATTGTTTTACTTATCATAAAACAGACAAATACCTGTTTGACAGAGGATTGACCGTTCGCCCCGGAAGTGTCCGAAAATTCGCCGTTCCGAGCCCGCCGGGAATCGGTTTTCCTGCGCACAAAGCCCTCCGGGGCGGAAAGCTGCGCCTCTTCACCCCTCGTCTTTCCCGGCACGGACTTTGCGAAGAGGAGACCACGGAGCGGAACCGTAAAACGCCGCTCCGACATCGAAAACACAGCAACAACCAACACCATGAAACACAACATGTTCACGCTCTTCGCACCGCTTCTGGCAGCTCTGTTCTGGAGCGCCTCGTGCAGTTCGGACGATTCGTCCGGCGACACGCCCGACAATCCGCCCGCCCCGCAGCCCGCCTCCTACGACATCTACGTCGCAGGTTACAAGACCGTCAACGCCAAGGCCGTAGCGACGGTCTGGAAGAACGGCACGGAACTCTACGCCCTGACCGACGGCACATCGGACGCCTGGGCCTACGGCATCTGCGTCGACAACGGCACGGTCTACACCGTCGGTTACGAAGAGCAGGGCGGCCACATCGTCGCCGTACTCTGGGAGAACGCGACGCTGAAATATACGCTCGGCGCCTCCGGCAGCAACTCCTACGCGATGGCTGTCACTGCCTCGGACGGCAGCCTCTACACGGCGGGCAGCACGACCGTCGGGGGTTCGCTGACGGCGGCCGTATGGGAGAACGGCAGCCTGCTGCACACCTACTCCGTGAGCCCGGCCACGTCGCAGGCCCGGGCCGTCGCCCTTTCGGGCGGCAGCCTCTATGCCGCCGGGAACCTCCAGGCGGGCGGCACGCAGCAGGTTGCCCAGGTCTGGAGGGATGCCGATGCCCTCTACACGTTGAGCGACGGCACCACGCCGGGCGACATCCGCGGGCTCTGCCTCGACGGGAATACGCTCTACGCGGCGGGGCACCTCGGCGAGCAGGCCGTCGTCTGGCGGAACGACACGCAGCTCTACACGTTGACCGACGGGAGTTCGTCGGCCGAGGCGATGTCGCTCTGGATGACCGACGGGACGCTCTACACGGCAGGTTACTACACGACGTCGAATTTCGAGGAGCAGGCCGTCGTCTGGCAAAACGGAACCCAGCTCTACACGCTTTCGAACGGCACGGCGGGCGGAAGTATGCCCTATTCCATTGCGGCGTGGGGCGAAACGGTCTTCACCGCCGGAACGCTCTTCGGCAACGGCCGCCACGCCGTTGTCTGGCAGGGAGCCGAACAACTCTACAACCTGGGGCGGGGCGAAGCCTATGCGATGTACGTCGTCCCGCACTACGCCTCCGAGGGCGAGTAACGCCCGGCCCTGCAACTACCCTGTCCCCACGACGCCTGCCCCGCGACGCCTGCCCCTGCAACTACCCTGCCCCTGCGACGCCCGATCCCGCGACGCCCGATCCCGCAACGCCCGATTCCGCGATACCCGCTCCGACACGGCCTTTTCCGGACCGTGTCGTTTTTTTCGTCCCTTCCGCAGAGCCGCCCGGCCCCGGACCATGCAAAGAATCTCCGAAAAAGGTTCAATCTGAAAAACTTTTCGTATTTTTGTCGGCAAAATCGAAAAACAATCAAAATCAGATATGGAGTACAATTTCAAGGAGATCGAGCCGAAGTGGCAGCAGCGCTGGCGCGAACGGAAGACCTACAAGGTCGAGACGGACCCCTCGCGTCCGAAATTCTATGTCCTGGACATGTTCCCCTACCCGTCGGGGGCGGGGCTGCACGTCGGCCACCCGCTGGGCTACATCGCCTCGGACATCTATTCGCGCTACAAGCGGCTCAAGGGCTTCAACGTCCTGCATCCGATGGGTTACGACGCCTTCGGGCTTCCGGCCGAGCAGTATGCCATCCAGACGGGCCAGCACCCGGCCGTAACGACCGAACAGAACATCGACCGCTACCGCGAGCAGCTGGACAAGATCGGTTTTTCGTTCGACTGGGACCGCGAGGTGCGCACATGTGACCCCGCCTATTACAAGTGGACGCAGTGGGCCTTCCTCGAAATGTTCTCCCACTACTACTGCAACCAGGCGCAGCAGGCGCGCCCGATCGAGGAGTTGAAAGCCGTCTTCGCGAAGTCGGGCACCGAAGGGCTCGACGTGGCCTGCACCCAGGAGCTGCACTTCACGGCCAACGAGTGGAACTCGTGGGACGAGAAGCGCCGCGAACAGGTGCTGCAGAACTACCGCCTGGCGTTCCGCGCCGACACGATGGTCAACTGGTGTCCGAAACTCGGAACGGTGCTGGCCAACGACGAAGTGCATGACGGACTTTCGGTGCGCGGCGGCTATCCGGTCGAGCAGAAGCGCATGAAACAGTGGCTGCTGCGCGTGACGGCCTATGCCCAGCGGATGCTGGACGGACTCGACAAGCTGCAGTGGAGCGACTCGCTGAAGGAGATCCAGCGCAACTGGATCGGACGTTCGGAGGGCGCCCAGGTCTTCTTCGACATCCAGGGCTCGGAGAAGAAGCTGGAGATCTTCACGACCCGTCCCGATACGATCTTCGGCGTGACGTTCATGGTCATCGCCCCCGAGCACGAGTGGGTCGACGAACTGACGACCCCGGAGAACCGCGCCGCCGTGGCCGAATACATCGAGCAGACGAAGAAGCGTTCGGAGCGCGACCGCATTGCCGACACGAAGCGCGTGAGCGGCGTGGCGACGGGCTCCTATGCCATCAACCCCTTCACCGGGCGGGCCATTCCGATCTACATCTCGGACTACGTACTCGCGGGTTACGGAACCGGCGCCATCATGGCCGTCCCGGCGCACGACTCGCGCGACTACGCCTTTGCGCGCCACTTCGGGCTGGAGATCATCCCGGTGGTCGAGGGCGGCGACCTTTCGAAGGAGTCCTACGACGCCAAATCGGGCCAAGTAATCAACTCGGATTTCCTCAACGGCATGGATGTAAAGGAGGCGATCCGGGTGATGTTCGACGAAGTCGAGCGACGCGGATTGGGCAAGAAACTCGTGAACTACCGTCTCCGGGATGCCATTTTCTCGCGCCAGCGCTACTGGGGCGAGCCCTTCCCGATCTACTACAAGGACGACACGGCCTACCCTCTGTCGGCAGACAAACTGCCGCTGGAACTGCCTCCGATCGAGAATTTCGGCCCCACGGAGCAGGGCGAACCGCCCCTGGCCCGCGTAAAGGGATGGGCGACCCCGGAGGGCTATCCCTACGAGCTGTCGACCATGCCCGGATTTGCCGGATCGTCGGCCTACTACCTGCGCTACATGGACCCGCACAACGACCGGGCGCTCGTCAGCCGCGAGGCCGATGAATACTGGCGCAATGTCGATCTCTACGTCGGCGGCATCGAGCACGCCACGGGTCACCTGATGTACTCGCGTTTCTGGAACATGTTCCTCTACGACCTGGGCTACGTCTGCGAGGAGGAGCCTTTCAAGAAACTCGTCAACCAGGGCATGATCCAGGGACGTTCGAACTTCGTCTACCGCGTGGTGGGCACCAACAAGTTCGTCTCGCTCGGGCTCCGCGACCAGTACGAGACGCAGGAGATCCACGTCGACGTGAACATCGTCCGCAACGACATCCTCGACCTCGACGCCTTCCGGGCCTGGCGTCCGGAGTTCCACGACGCGGAGTTCATCCTTGAGGACGGCAAGTACGTCTGCGGCTGGGCCGTGGAGAAGATGTCCAAGTCGATGTACAACGTCGTGAACCCCGACTACATCGTCGAGACCTACGGCGCCGACACGCTGCGCATGTACGAGATGTTCCTCGGGCCGCTGGAGCAGTCCAAACCGTGGGACACGAACGGCATCGACGGGGTGCACAAGTTCCTGCGGCGCTTCTGGCGGCTCTTCTACGACCGCGACGGGCGTTTCTGCGTCACGGACGAAAAGGCCACCGAGAAAGAGTTGCGCACGCTGCACAAAACGATCAAGAAGGTGACCGAAGATATCGAAAACTTCTCGTTCAACACCTCGGTGGCGGCCTTCATGATCTGCCTCAACGAGCTGGGCGACTGCTCGAAGCGCGAAGTGCTCGAACCGCTGACCGTATTGATCGCCCCCTTCGCGCCGCACATCGCCGAGGAGCTGTGGGAGGCGCTGGGCAAGAGCGGTTCGGTATGCGACGCACAGTATCCGGTTTACGACGAGAAGCACCTCGCGCAGAGTTCCTTCGAGTATCCGGTTTCGATCAACGGCAAGCTGCGTTTCAAGAAGGAGTACGCCACGTCGATGACTCCGGCGGAGATTCAGGCGGATGTCGTCACGGCTCCCGAGGCGCAGAAATGGGTCGAGGGCAAAACCCCGAAGAAGGTGATCGTCGTCCCGGGCAAGATTATCAATATCGTGATCTGATCCGGGAGGGGGGGGGTCGGCTGAGAAGGTTCCGACCGTCTCAACCCGCCGCCTGCGGCGCCGTATTCAAATCTGACCCACCCCCAAACCCCCGCCTCAGGCGGGGGCTTTATGGAGACCGTTTTCGGGGAATCCGGAATGTCGGAATCCGCGGAAACGAGAGGGTCGCAGACAAAAAAGGCAACCGCCGCTTGACCGCCGCCTGCGGCGCCGTATTCAAATCTGACCCACCCCCAAACCCCCGCCTCAGGCGGGGGCTTTATGGAGACCGT
>CALUMM010000127.1 GCA_944321755.1 uncultured Alistipes sp. | reverse complement strand
CACGACGGGCAGGACCTGCGTGGAAGCCATCGACTCCACCTCGAAGGCCTCGACATCCCCCTCGAAGGGTTCGGTCAGCGTGTGCCAGGCCATGTCCGTGAATCCGAACGACAACTGCCGCACGTTGGCGTAGGCCGCCAGGTAGTTCTGCGCGGCGACGATGCGCTCGACGATCTCCGCGGGGATCTTCTCGCCGGTCTGGTAGTGCACGGCCCACAGGTCGAGGTACTCCTTCTCGGTGGCCCAGTTCTCCATGATCTGCGACGGAAGCTCCACGAAGTCACGGTAGACGTTCGTGCCGGTCAGCGACTCGTACTTGCCCTCGCCGAGCATTCCGTGCAGCGAGTGGCCGAACTCGTGGAGGAAGGTCTCGAATTCGTCGAAGGTCAGCAGCGAGGGGGTCGTGGCCGTGGGTTTGGTGAAGTTCATCACCAGCGACACCAGCGGGCGGGTCTCCTCGCCATCCACGACCTTCGTGCCGCGGAACTCGGTCATCCAGGCCCCCGAGCGCTTCGAAGCCCGCGGGAAGAAGTCCAGGTAGAGCACCGCCATGAAGCGTCCGTCCCGGTCCGTGACGTCGTAGGCCGTCACGTCGGGATGGTAGACGTCGACCTGCGTATTGGGCGTGAAGTTCAGCCCGTAGAGCTTGTTGGCCAGCAGGAAGACCCCTTTCTTGACGTTTTCGAGTTCGAGGTAGGGCTTCACCAGCTCGTCGTTCAGCGCATACTTCTCATTCTTGTACTTCTCGCTGTAATAGGCCCAGTCCCAGGGCATCAGCTCGCCCTGGAAGCCCAGCGAAGCGGCATACTCGCCCACCGTGCGGTAATCGGCATCGGCCCACGACTTCGTAGCCGTGAGGAGCTCGTCGAGGAACTGCTCGACGGTCGCCGTGCTTCCGGCCATGCGCTCCTCCAGCACATAGTCGGCGTAGCATTTGTAGCCCAGCAGGTTGGCGATCTTCAGCCGCGTGTTGACGATCTTCTTCACGATCTCCGTGTTGTCGAACTCCCCGCCCAGGGCGCGCGAGCCGTTCGCCCGCCACAACTGCTCCTTGAGTTTGCGGTCCGTGGAGTAGGTCATGAAGGGGAGGTAGCTCGGGTACTGGAGCGTCACGGTCCACCCCTTCTCACCGCGGGCGGCGGCCTCAGCGGCCATGCCCTCCTTCACAAAGCCCGGCAGCTCGGCCACGACCTTCGGGTCGGTGATGCGGAGCGTAAAGGCGTTGGTGGCGGCCAGCGAGTTCTGCCCGAACTGCAGCGTCAGGGCCGAAAGCTCGGAGGTATACTGCCGGTAGAGCTCCTTGTCGGCC
Organism: uncultured Alistipes sp.; assembly: GCA_944321755.1. Classification (GTDB taxonomy): domain Bacteria; phylum Bacteroidota; class Bacteroidia; order Bacteroidales; family Rikenellaceae; genus Alistipes. The sequence continues at coordinate 4,173 of CALUMM010000127.1, read as the reverse complement.
TCGGAGAGCGCCGCACCATTGCGGGCGAAGCTCTTGTAGGTCTTTTCGAGCAGCATCCGGTCCTCCTGCTTGAGGCGTCCCGGGTGCTCGTAGACAGCCTTCACGCGCGCGAAGAGCTCCTCGTTGAGCGAGATGTCGTTGGACAGTTCGGTCAGTTTGGGCTGCACGCGCAGGGCGATCTCCTGCATCTCGTCCGAGGTGTCGGCCTCCAGCAGGTTGAAGAAGATCCCCTCGATGCGCGACAGAAGGGCGCCGCTGCGTTCGAGGGCGACGATCGTATTGCCGAAGGTCGGCTTTTTGGGATTTGCGACGATCGCCTCGATCTCGGCCCGCGAGCAGGCGATGGCGGCATCGAAGGCCGGTTCGTAATGCTTGAGTTCGATCTTCGAGAAGGGCGGCGTGGCGTGCGGGGTCTCCCACGCGGCCAGCAGCGGGTTCGAAAGATCCAGTTCGGGCAGTTGGGCCTTGGGAATCGAATTGTCGGCACAGCCTGCCGCCATAGCGGAAATTGCCATGATAAGGATTGCTTTTTTCATATAAGGTGTTGCTTGGTATTTCGGTCTCTTCATTCGGGCGGGGGCGTTACTTCACTGGAACGTCCCGGGCAGGCACCTTCCCGGCGGGCGCAGGCATCGCGGCCAGCGAATCAGCGGGTTCGGGATCGGTCCAGAGTCCGCGGCTGCGCAGCATGGGGATCTTGTCGGGGTCCTTGCCGCGGAAGTCGCGGTAGAGGGTCATGCCGTCGGCCGAGCCGCCCCGGGCCAGCACCTTGCGGCGGAAATCGTCGGCGATGCGCTTGTTAAAGAGGTCGCCGCTCTCGCGGAAGGCCTCGAAGACATCCTTGTCCAGCACCGCGGCCCACGTATAGAAATAGTATCCGGCCGAATAGCCGCCGTCGAAGATGTGCGAGAAGTAGGGGTAGCGGTAACGCGGTTCGATCTGCGGGATGAGGCCGCGCCTGTCGAAGAGCGCCTCGCGTTCGAAGGCCACGGGATCGAACGGCGCATATTCGGTCATCGAGTGGATGTCCATGTCGGAGAGCGACGCGGCGATCAACTCCGTGGTCATGAATCCCTGGTTGAAAAGGCGGCTGTTGCGGATCTTGTCGATCAGGTACTGGGGGATCACCTCGTTCGAACGGTAGTGCACGGCGTACTGCTTCAGCATCTCGGGGTCGAAGGCCCAGTTCTCCATAAGCTGCGAGGGAAGTTCGACGAAATCGCCCTCGACCTCCGTCAGCCCGCGGTACTTGACATCGTGGAAGAGGAAGTGCAGGGCGTGTCCGAATTCGTGGAAAAGCGTTTCGGCCTCGTCGAGGGTCAGCAGCGCCGGGGTGTTCGCCGTCGGGCGGGTGAAGTTGCTGACGATCGACACCACGGGAGCCACGCGGTTTCCCTCCCCGTCATAGGTCTGCTCGACGTAATTCCCGCACCAGGCGCCCTGGCTCTTGCCGTCGCGGGGGAAGAAGTCGAAATAGAGGATGCCGAGGTGGGACTCATCGGCATCGAGCACCTCGTAGGCCACAGCCTCGGGATGGTACAGCGGCACGACAACGGGCCGGAAGGTGATGCCGTAGAGGCGGTTGGCCAGGAAGAAGATGCCGGTCTGGACATTCTCCAGCGAGAGATAGGGCCGCAGCATCTCCTCGTCGAGGGCATACTTCTGCTTGCGCAGCTTCTCGGCGTAATACCACCAGTCCCACGAGGCGAACTCCCCGTCGGGGACATCCTTGCGGAAAAGCGCCTCCATCTCGGCCAGCTCGCCCTTGGCGCGGTCGAGCGCCGGGGTCCAGATCTCGTCGAGCAGTCCGTAGACGGCTTCGGTCGTGCGGGCCATTTCGTCATCGACGACATAGGCCGCATAGGAGGGATAGCCCAACAAATGGGCCTTCTCCGTGCGCAGGCGGATGAAGTCGTTGATCAGCTGCTTGTTGTCATACTCGTCCCCGTTGTTGCAGCGGTTCAGGTAGGCTTTGTAGATCTCCTCGCGCAGTTCGCGTTTCGAGGAGTAGGTCAGGAAGGGGATCAGGCTCGGTTTCTGAAGCGTGAAGGCATACTTGTCCCGTTTGCCCAGCTGCGCGGCCTTTTCCCGGGCCTGCTCGCGGACATTGGCCGGAAGCCCCTCCAGCTCCTCCGTGGAGAGCATCAGCACGTAGTTGTTGTTCTCCGAGCGGATGTTGTTCCCGAACTTCACGGCCGCCAGCGACAACTCCTCGTTGATCTGCTTCAGGCGGGCCTTCTGTTCGGCGTCGAGCAGCGCCCCGGCCCGCACGAACTTCCGGTAGGTCTTTTCGAGCAGCCGCATCTGTTCATCATCGAGATCGAGCGTCGCACGGCGGTCGTAAACCTCCTTGACACGCTCGAAGAGCTTCCCGTTGAGCAGGATCTTGTCGGCATGGGATGCCAGCAGCGGGGCCACCTCAACCTGGATCTTCTCCAGCGCAGGGGTGTTCTCCGCGGCGCAGAGCATATCGAAGATCAACGCCACCTGGGCGAGCATCGTCCCGGAGTTGTCGTAGGCGAGGATGACGTTTTCAAAGGTCGCCTCGTCGTTGTTCGAGGTGATGGCGTCGATTTCGGCGTCGTGGAGCGACATGCCGCGCTCCAGCGCCGGGAGGAAATGGTCGGGTTCGATCCGGTCGAAGGGCGGCACGCCGTAGGGGGTGTTCCACTCGGCGAAGAAGGGATTTTCACCCACACGCTTCTCGGATTTGCAGCAAACGAGTGTCATGGCCAGAAAAAGCGTCGATAAACCGATGATACGTTTCATGAATCGTGTTATTTTATGTAACTTTGCGGGCCGCAAGCCCGACATCCGACGGAAGGTCCCGCCACGGGATCCCGGGAGCGTCCGAGAGGTGTCCGCACCCGTTCCGTCCGGCATTCGGCTCAGGCATGACAAAGGTACAATAAAATTCCGTAAATCAAACAAGCGCGTTCCATGCAACTCTTCTATGCTCCGGATCTCGAACCGCCCCTGTACACGCTGGGCGAAGAGGAGTCGAAACACTGCGTCCGCGTGCTGCGGCTCGGGTGCGGCGACACGATCCACCTGACCGACGGCCGGGGGAACCTCTGCCGGGCCGAAATCACCGATGCCGACCCGCGGCGCTGCACGGTGCGGATCGTCGAGACACACCCCGAATTCGAGAAGATGCCCTACCGCCTGGTGATGGCCGTGGCCCCGACGAAGAACCCCGACCGCTTCGAATGGTTTCTGGAAAAGGCCACCGAAGTGGGCGTCACGCAGATCGTGCCGCTCGAAACGGCCCACAGCGAACGGCGGAGCTTCAAGCCCCTGCGGGGCGAGAAGGTGATCACCGCGGCGATGAAACAGTCGCTGAAGGCCTACCGTCCGGAGCTGGCCGGGTTGACGCCGTTCCGCGAGGCCGCATCGGCCCCCTTCGAGGGCCGCAGCCTGATCGCCCATTGCGAGCCGCCGCACACGCCAAACGGCAAGGCACTCCTCGCCGCGACCCTGCGTCCGGGCGAGGCCGTGCGGGTCTTCATCGGACCCGAAGGGGACTTCTCGCCGGAAGAGATCGACTTCGCGCTGTCGCACGGCTTCGAGGAGATCACGCTCGGGCCCCAGCGCCTGCGCACCGAAACGGCCGCCGTCGTGGCCACGGTCATGACCGCCACGGCGAACCTGCTGCCCCGCAACGATTGAAACCCCGCAACGAATCCCCTGTCGAAACAACATTTACTCCCGGAAAAATATGCTTTTTCTCTACACGCTTCTGTTCCTGGCCCTCATCGCCGCCGCGATCTTCGCGTCGCCGCTGCGTGCCAAGGTCTGGACAGCCTTCACGCTGACGACCGCCGGAGCCCTGTGGATCACGGTCCGGGCCCTCGGCGTACTCGCCGGAGGCACCCCCAAGGTGTTGTGGTCGGTGGCCGCCTCGCCGCTCGGCGGCGACACGGGGTCGCTGGATCCCCTTTCGGCGCTCTTCGCGGTGCTGATCTCGGTCGGAGCCGTGGCCTCGGTGCTCTATTCGCGGGGCTACCTGGCCCACACCCTCGCCACGAAATCCCCGGCCCATGTCTCGCTGCACTACGCCTCGCTCACCGTCATGTATTACGCCATGCTGGGCGTAGTCTGCTCCGACGGCGGCTTCTCGTTCCTCTTCTTCTGGGAACTGATGACCGTGGCGTCGTTCCTGCTCATCCTCTA
>CALUMM010000126.1 GCA_944321755.1 uncultured Alistipes sp. | reverse complement strand
GCGCGATAGTGGTAGAGGCCCATTCGTCTATCGGTTAGGACGCAAGATTTTCATTCTTGAAAGAGCAGTTCGATTCTGCTATGGGCTACCAAGAGGGGGGGGGCAGATGATTCCCTGGAGAGATTCTCCTGCGGGAAGAGTCAAAAGGTCCAACCTCATGACGGGTGACAACCAATCAGGAGCGGGCCCTAAGGGTCTATCCGACAGCGGCTACGGTCGTTCAAGCAGAAGAAACTGAAAAAGTAAAAAAATAAATCAACAAGGGATTATGGCAAACCATAAGTCATCCAAGAAACGGATTCGTCAGACGCTGACGAAACGTGCTCACAACCGGCTTTATCACAAGACGACGCGCAACGCCGTGAAGGCCCTGCGCTCGACGACGGAGAAGAGCGCCGCCGAGGCCCTGTTGCCGAAGGTAACGGCAATGCTCGACAAGTTGGCCAAGCACAACATCATGCACAAGAACAAGGCTGCGAACCTGAAGAGCGCCATCCAGCTCCACGTGAACGCCCTCTAAATCTTGAGCGACAAACAGAAAAGCCCAGACTTCGAAGTCCGGGCTTTTTCTTTTGTCACCCGCGCCGCGCACCGCTTCCCCGTGGCTCCGGGCTCCGACCTGCATCGGACTCCGACCGCCCTCACCGCTCCAATCCCCTCAACTCGCCTGTACCTCGTCAGCACCTCAACCACGCCCGCCCCGCTCGGGCTCTCCGGGACGACCACCTACGAAAAAACCGGTCCGCTCCGCAGGGAGCGAACCGGTCTGCAACCGCCCGAGAGGGCCGCTGCCTATTTCAAACCGTCGATCACGGAAGCGATCCGGCCGAACACTTCGTCCATCGTGCCGACCCCGTCGACCGAAGCGTACTTGTCCTGTCCGGCGTAGTAGTCGGCCACGACGGCCGTCTGACGGTGGTAGACGTCCAAACGGCCGCGAATCACCTCCTCCGAAGCGTCGTCGGCACGTCCCGAATCCTTGCCGCGCAGCAGGATCCGGCGAACCAGCTCCTCCTCGGGTACATGGATGTCGACCATGATATCGACCTTCAGGCCGTGCTTGGCAAGAATCTTGTCGAACTCCTCGGCCTGGACCGTCGTGCGGGGGAATCCGTCGAAGATGCACCCCTTGGCATCGAGATGGTCGGCCACATAGTTGGCAATCATGCCGATAACGATCGAATCGGGCGCCAGTTTCCCCTCCTTGATGTAGGACTCCATGCTGCGGCCGAGTTCCGTCCCGCGGCGGATTTCGTCGCGGATGACCTCGCCGGTCGAGACGTGGTCGATTCCGTAATGTTCCTTCAGACGCTGCGCCTGGGTACCCTTCCCGCATCCCGGAGCGCCGAATAAGACGATATTTACCATAACTAACCCGTTTTTAGGATTTGAATCGGACAAAAATACGTTATTTTTGCCCAAATCAAGAATGTTTGGCTAAATTTGTAAAAAATTTCAAGAACATGGAGCCCAAAAAACGAACCGAGATCTCGACACTCGGACCATTCGGATTGATCGATCTGCTGACGAAGGATTTCCCCGTGCAGCACCCCACGACACTCAAGGGGGTGGGCGACGATGCCGCGGTGATTGCCCCGGCGGCCGGCGAAACCGTACTCTGTACGACCGATTCGTTCTACGAGGGGGTGGATTTCGACCTCACCTACTTCCCGCTCAAGCACCTGGGATACAAGGTCGTGACAGCGGGTGTGAGCGATATCCTGGCGATGAATGCCCTACCGTCGCAGATCACCGTCTCGCTGGGGGTCTCGTCGAAGCTCCCGGTCGAGGCGCTGCAGGACCTTTACGAAGGAATTTCGTTCGCCTGCAAGGAGCAGGAGATCGATCTCGTGGGCGGCGACACGCGGGCCTCGATGACCGGGCTGGTGATCACCGTCACGGTGCTGGGCCACGCCCCGAAGGAGCGGATCGCCTACCGCAGCGGTGCGCAGCAGCACGACCTGATCTGCCTGACGGGCAACCTCGGGGCAGCCTACATGGGGCTCCAGCTGCTGGAACGCGAGAAACGGGTTCTCGCGGACGTTGCGAATCCCGAACCGCAGTTCAAGGGGTACGAATACCTGCTGGAAAAGTACCTGAAACCGCGTCCGCGGCGGGATATCATCGAGGCGCTGGCCGAGGAGAAGATCACGCCGACGTCGATGATCGACCTCACGGACGGGTTGGCGAGCGACCTGATGCAGATTTGCAAGTCGTCGAAGTGCGGGGCGCGGATCTATCTGGAGCGGATTCCGATTGCGAAGCAGACAACGGCTTTGGCCGAGGAGATGCACACCGATCCGGTGGTAGCGGCACTGAACGGCGGGGAGGATTACGAATTGCTGTTCACGGTGCCGCTGGCAATGCAGGAGCAGGTGATGCGGCTGGGGCTGGTGGACGTGATCGGCCACATCACGGCCGAATCGACCGGCGCCTACCTCGTTACGCCGGACGGCTCGGAGATCAAGTTGAAGGCCCAGGGCTTCCCCGGCTAAGAGCCGGGTTTTGTGCGCCAGAGCCTCGACACGAACCGGCAAGCCGTTGGCGATGCCGGTCTTTGCTCCCTGGCTTAAGAAGCCTGCTTTGTGCGCCCAGGCCGGCACGATCGGTCCAAAAAACGTCTCCGCCAGAGGCAAACAGCCGAAAACCACCCGTTTCGGATAAAAATCTCCGTGCGGATTTTTCTTTTCTCAATTTATTGTGTATCTTTGCGGTCCCGAAATGGGGCTAACAACTAATTAAACACATTATGAACAATTACGAAACCGTTTTCATTGTCACGCCGGTCCTCTCGGATGCCCAGGTGCAGGAGGTCGCTGACAAATTCCAGGGTGTCATCACCGAAAACGGCGGTCAGATCGTGAACCGGGAGTCGTGGGGCCTTCGCAAGCTCGCATACCCGATCCAGAAGAAGACCACCGGTTTCTACTTCCTCATGGAGTTCACGGGCGAAGGATCGCTCATCAACACCCTCGAAACGCAGTATCGCCGCGACGAGCGCGTGATCCGTTTCCTCACTTTCAAGCAGGACAAGTTCGCCGTCGAATACTCGGAGAAGCGTCGTGCAAAACTTTCTAACAAACAGGAGGAGTAAACCATGGCACAGGAAAACAAGGCACAGTCGGAAATCCGTTACCTCAACCCCGTATCGGTCGACGTCAAGAAGAAAAAATACTGCCGTTTCAAGAAGCTCGGCATCAAGTATGTAGACTACAAGGACGGCGAATTCCTCAAGAAGTTCCTCAACGAGCAGGGTAAGATTCTGCCCCGCCGCCTGACCGGAACGTCGCAGAAGTTCCAGAAGAAGGTCGCCCAGGCCGTGAAACGTGCACGCCACCTGGCTATCCTGCCCTTCGTAACCGATTGCATGAAATAATTTAAAGGAGGAGAAGACCATGGAAGTTATTCTGATCAAAGATATGGAGAACCTGGGCTACGCCAACGATATCGTGAACGTAAAGCCCGGCTACGCGAACAACTACCTGATCCCCCAGGGTTACGCCAAGGCTGCAACGGCTTCCGCCAAGAAGGTGCTGGCCGAGAACCTCAAGCAGCGTGCCCACAAGGACGCCAAGATCCTGGCCGATGCCCAGGCCCTGGCCGAGACGATCTCGAACCTGCCGCTGACCCTCTCGATGAAGGCCGAGGAGGGCAAGCTCTTCGGTACGGTAACCGCTACGGACCTGGCCGAGGCCCTCGCCGCCAAAGGCATCACCGTAGACCGCAAGCAGATCAGCGTCGAGCCGATCAAGACCGTGGGCGAGTACGAGGCTGCGGCCCGTCTGCACAAGGAGGTCAAGGCTACGATCAAGTTCTCGGTCGTTGCTGCCGAATAGGCCCGCGGACCATCCATAAACAAAAAGGGAGATTTCCAGATGGAAACCTCCCTTTTTCATGTCCAGGTCTCACGGTTTTCAGGTCCGGGTTCCAGGGTTTTCAGGTCCAGGTCCCACGGTTTTCAGGTCCGGGTCCCAGGGTTTTCAGGTCCGGGTCCCACGGTTTTCAGGTCCGGGCCCAACGGCCGGTCGCCAACGGATTCCATCCGTCGCCCGGCTACCGCGGCAGGCCGGGGCCTCCGGGCATCACGCCGCGGGTCTCGCGGCCGCAATACCAGATTCTCCAGTTGTCACGGGCATAGCCGCGTCCGAGCACCTTGAAGGATTGCGGATCGGCATCCGGCAGTTCCCGCCCGCACCAGAAGACCTTCCAGTTATCCCGGGCATAGCCATCCCCGAGCACTGCAAACGAATTCACCGCCGCATCCCGGATCGGCTGTCCGGCCCAAAGGACCTTCCAGTTGTCCCGGGCATAGCCGTCTCCGAGCGCCACGAACGATGAGGCCGAGACATCCGCCAGCGGCGTCCCTTTCCAGAAGACCTTCCAGTTGTCACGGGCATAGCCGCCGGTCAGGACGGCAAACGACATGGCCGCAGCCTCCTTGATTTTGCGCCCCTCGAAAAAGACCGCCCAGTTATCCTTGCCGTATCCGGAACCGAGGTCGACAAACGACTGAGCCGAGGCCTCCTCGACTTCGCGGCCCCGGTACCATACCGTCCAGGCGTCCTTGCGATAATCTCCCGGCGGGCAGCCCGGGCCGTATTCATATTCACACCCGGGAACCGGAGGCATGGGGAGAGCCGCCCGACATTCGTTCGTCCACATTTGCGCCCCGATCAGCAGCAGCGCACCCAACAACATCATCTTCTTCATGATTCCGAGATTTTGCGAAGTCTTGCAAAAGTAACGGTGAAAGATAGCGATTTCTTATTCCCGGAACAAGGATTCGGGGTGGAAAGAGCCAAAAAACGCCCGCACTCTTTCGAGTGCGGGCGTCGTCTTTCGAGAACAGGGGGCTCCGGCCGACCGGCCATCCGCCCCCTTCTCCCACCCGGGATTACTCCTCGGTCTTCTCCTCTTCGGCCTTGGCGGCTTTCTTCGGAGCGGCAGCCTTCTTCTCGGCAGCCTCCATGGCGCTCTTCAGAGCGGCCAGACCGGCGATATCACCCAGCGTGGTCTTCTCAACCGAAGCGTTGATCTTCTTCACGGTCGACTTCGTAGCGTCGGCAGCGGCACGCTTCTCAGCCTTCTCGGCGGCGGCAGCCTCCTTGCGGGCATCGTCGTAGGTACGCAGGTGCGAGAGCGTAATGCGCTTCGTAGCCTTCGAGAACTCGATGACCTTGAAGTCGAGCTTGTCGCCCACCTTCGGGGTCGAACCGTCCTCCTTGACGAGCTGACGCGACGGGCAGAAGCCCTCGATGTTCTCGCCCAGGGCTACGACAGCGCCCTTGTCGGTGAGTTCGGTGATCGTACCCTCGTGGATGCTCTCTACGGGGAACTGGTTCTCGAACTCGTTCCAGGGGTTCTCCTCCAACTGCTTGTGGCCGAGCGAGAGACGACGGTTCTCCTTGTCGATCTCCAGTACGACGACCTCGATGTCGGCACCTACCTGCGTGAACTCACCCGGATGCTTGACCTTCTTGGTCCAGCTCAGGTCCGAGATGTGGATCAGACCGTCGATGCCCTCCTCGATCTCGACGAAGACGCCGAAGTTGGTGAAGTT
>CALUMM010000125.1 GCA_944321755.1 uncultured Alistipes sp. | reverse complement strand
AGGAGCAGGGCGCCTTCGACTTCGAGAACAACACCGAATTCGAATTCGTCTTCGAGATCGGCGAGGCCCCGGCCATCAACCTCGAACTCTCGGACAAGGACAAGCTGACCTACAGCAAGATCAAGGTCGACAAGAAGATGCACGACGACTACCGCTCGAACTACCTGCGCCGCTACGGCCGCCTGGTGGATGTCGATACGGTGACTTCGGACGAGGCGCTGACCGTGACGCTCGACAACGGCGACATGAACGTGACCGACGCCTACGTGGGTCTGATCTCGATGACGGAGGAGGAGCGCAAGCCCTTCCAGGGCAAGAAGGTCGGCGACAAGATGCACGTGAACATCAACGAACTCTACAAGAACCCGGCCCAGCGCGCCGCCTGCCTGCAGGTCAAGGAGAACGAGCTGGAGGGCATCAACCCCGAGTTCGAGATGGAGATCACCAAGATCCGCAAGTTCGCCGAGCCCGAATTGAACGAGGAGTTCTTCAAGATGGCCTTCCCGCAGGGGGATGTCACCGATGAGGCCGGATTCGACAAGCTCATCGACTCGCAGATCGAGAGCGAGCTGCGCCGTGAGAGCGACTATCTCTTCACGCTGCAGCTGCGCGACTACCTTCTCAAGAAGGCCGACCTGAAGATGCCCGAGGCGTTCCTCAAACGCTGGCTCTACACGATCAACGAGGGCAAGTTCACGATGGAGGAGATCGAGAAGGATTTCGACCAGTTCCTGAAGATGTTCACCTGGAACTACCTCCAGAAGCACTTCATCAAGGCCGACAACCTCACCGTGACGAAGGAGGAGGCTACGGCCGAGGCCAAGGCGCTGGCTGCCGCCCAGTTCGCGCAGTACGGAATGCCGTCGGCTCCGGACGACATGCTGGCCGGTTACGCCGAGAAGATCCTCGCCGACAAGGAGCAGGGACAGAAGATCTACGAGAAACTCTTCGAGACGAAGGTTGTCGAGGATGTGAAATCGAAGATCAAGGTGACGGAAAAGGCCGTCTCCGCCGAGGATTTCGCGAAATTGGCAAAGGAGCTTTAGGATTATTCGCCGATTTTTGATTATCTTTGGACTTTGCAGGCGTGATGTTTGCAAAGTCCTTTTCTTGTGTAGGCGGCAACCCGGACCGGGCCGGATTCTTCACCCTCCCTCCCGGTGCCCGCTGCCGATTCACGGGATGGAATGAAACCAGATTGAAAAGATATGTCCGAATTTGAAAAGTACGCGCGGAAACACTGCGGGATCAGCTCGCTGAAACTGCATGATTTCCAGTCGATCAGTGCGGCCTATGTCTCGCCGACGATTATCGAGGAGCGGCAGTTGAATGTCGCCACGATGGATGTCTTCTCCCGCTTGATGATGGACCGCATCATCTTCCTCGGAGCCCCGATTTACGACGATGCCGCCAATATCATCCAGGCGCAGCTGCTCTTCCTCGAATCGGTCGATCCCGAGAAGGATATTCAGATCTACATCAACTCCCCGGGGGGATCCGTCTCGGCCGGGCTGGGGATCTACGACACGATGCAGCTTGTCTCGTGCGATGTGGGGACCATCTGTACCGGGCTGGCCGCCTCGATGGGCGCCGTGTTGCTCACGGCCGGGACCCGCGGCAAGCGGGCCGCTTTGCCCCATTCGCGGGTGATGATCCACCAGCCGCTCGGCGGCGCCCAGGGCCAGGCTTCCGACATCGAGATCACGGCCCGCGAGATCCTGAAAACCAAACGCGAACTCTACGAGATCCTCGCAGCCCATTCCGGGGTGTCGGTCCGCAAGATCGAGAAGGATGCCGACCGCGACTACTGGCTCTCGGCCAAGGAGGCCAAGGAGTACGGTCTGATCGACAACGTGCTTTCCAAACGTGAGAAATAACCCGCATGGCACAGAACCGAAACAACAATAGCAACAAGAACGGCGGCGACAGCTGTTCGTTCTGCGGCGCCAAACGCTCGGAGGTGGAGATCATGTTCCAGGGCGTGGACGGTGCCAACATCTGCAACAAGTGCATTGAGAACGGTTACCGGATCCTGGTCGACAACGAGGTCGCCACGGACCGCAAGGGACGTTCGAAAGCCGTTCCGTTCAGGAAGGAGGAGCTGCTGAAACCCGCCGAGATCAAGGAGTTCCTCGACCAGTACGTCATCGGTCAGGACGACGCCAAACGCTACCTGTCCGTGGCGGTCTACAACCACTACAAGCGGCTGCTCTACGCCCCGAAGGAGGATGAGGTGGAGCTCGACAAGTCGAACATCGTGCTCGTGGGGCCCACCGGAACGGGCAAGACCCTGATGGCCCGCACGATCGCCAAGCTGCTGAAGGTCCCCTTCACGATCGTGGACGCCACGGTGCTCACCGAGGCGGGGTACGTCGGCGAGGATGTCGAGAGCATCCTCTCGCGGCTGCTGCAGGTGGCCGACTACGACGTCGAGCAGGCGCAGCGCGGCATCGTCTTCATCGACGAGATCGACAAGATCGCCCGCAAGAGCGACAACCCGTCGATCACGCGCGACGTCTCGGGCGAGGGGGTGCAGCAGGCGCTGCTGAAGATCCTCGAAGGGACGGTGGTGAACGTCCCGCCCCAGGGCGGGCGCAAGCACCCCGAACAGAAGTTCATCCAGGTCGACACGCGCAATATCCTCTTCATCTGCGGCGGGGCCTTCGACGGCATCGAACGCAAGATCGCCCAGCGGCTCAACACCCGTGCCGTGGGTTACGGGCGGATCAATGCCGACCCGATCGACCGCTCGAACCTCATGCAGTACGTCACGCCCCAGGACCTCAAGTCCTTCGGTTTGATTCCCGAGCTGGTGGGGCGCCTTCCGGTGCTGACCTACATGCAGCCGCTGGGCCGCGATGCGCTGCGTTCGATCCTCACCGAGCCGCGCAACGCCATCATCAAGCAGTATGTGCGCCTGTTCGAGCTGGACGGCGTGAAGTTGACCTTCACGGACGAGGTGCTGGACTACATCGTCGACAAGGCCGTGGAGTTCAAGCTCGGGGCCCGTGGCCTGCGTTCGATCTGCGAGGCGGTGATGATGGACACGATGTTCGACCTTCCATCGACCGATGCGCGAAAGTTTACCGTGACCTTGCCCTACGCAAAGGAAAAGATAGAAAAAGCAAAAACTTTGGAACTTAAACAAGTAGGATAGTTTCTTTTTATTTACTTTTTGCTATCTTTGCTGCCGGACTCCCGATTGCCGGGAGAGGAGCGGCCGGAACCTGAAAACCGGAAAAACCTGTTAAAAAATACTAACTCTATGTCTACAACGAATTCAAAACTCACGCGCGTGGCCGACAATGTCCGCATTCTGTCGGCGGCGATGGTGGAAAAGGCCAAATCGGGGCATCCGGGCGGCGCGATGGGCGGTGCCGATTTCATTACGGTGCTCTTTGCCGAGTTCCTGCGCTACGATCCCGACCGGATGGACTACCCCTTCCGGGACCGGTTTTTCCTCGATCCGGGACACATGTCGCCGATGCTTTACGCGACGCTTTCGCTCGCCGGGCACTATACGACCGAGGACCTGCAGTCGCTGCGCCAGTGGGGCAGCGTGACGCCGGGGCATCCCGAGGTGGATGTGATGCGCGGTGTGGAGAATACGTCGGGACCCCTCGGTCAGGGTCATGCCATGGCCCTGGGCGCTGCCATCGCCGAGCGTTTCATGGTGGCGCGTTTCGGCGAGTGGATGGCTCACCGGACCTACGCCTACATTTCGGACGGTGCCGTCGAGGAGGAGATTTCGCAGGGTGTGGGCCGGATTGCCGGACACCTCGGGCTGTCGAACCTGGTGATGTTCTACGATGCGAACAACATCCAGCTCTCGACGCGCGTCGACGAGGTCGACACGGAGAACGTCGCCATGAAGTATGAGGCATGGGGTTGGAACGTGCTGTCGATCGACGGGCACAATATCAACGAGATCCGCGAGGCGCTGGTTGCCGCCGAGAGCGAGACGGAGCGTCCGACGCTCATCATCGGCCGCACGGTGATGGGCAAGGGCGCCAAGGGCCCCGCGGGGGAGAGCTACGAGAACAAGGTTTCGACCCACGGACAGCCGCTGACGGCTGCCGGAGCCGATTTTGCCGCCACGGTGCGCAACCTGGGCGGAGATCCCGAGGCTCCGTTTGCGGTCTTCGAGGAGAGCCGCGAGGTCTTTGCGGCACGCCGCGAGGCTCTGAAGGAGTGGGCTGCCCAGCAGGCCGCCGTCGAGAAGTCGTGGCGCAGCGAGCACAAGGAGTTGGCCATCAAACTCGATTCGTTCCTGTCGGGCAAGCTGCCGGAGATCGACTACAAGCAGATCGAGATGAAGGCCGACATCGCAACGCGGGCCGCTTCGGCAACGGTGCTGGGGGTCTATGCCGAGAAGATCGACAACATGATCGTGGCTTCGGCCGACCTGTCGAACTCGGACAAGACCGACGGATTCCTGAAAAAGACAAAAGCCTTTACGAAGGGCGATTTCTCCGGAAAATTCCTTCAGGCGGGCGTTTCGGAACTGACGATGGCCTGCGTGATGAACGGTATGGCGCTGCACGGCGGTGTGATTCCGGTTTGCGGTACGTTCTTCGTCTTCTCGGACTACATGAAGCCGGCGGTGCGCCTTTCGGCGCTGATGCGCCTGCACGTGGTCTACGTCTGGACGCACGACTCGTTCCGTGTGGGTGAGGACGGTCCGACGCACCAGCCCGTGGAGCACGAGGCGCAGATCCGCTTGATGGAGCATCTGAAGAACCACCAGGGTGAGCGCTCGATGGTTGTGCTGCGTCCGGCGGATGCCGAGGAGACGGTGATGGCTTGGAAACTGGCTGTCGAGGAGCACCGCCCCGTGGCCCTGGTGCTGTCGCGTCAAAATATCAAAAACCTGCCGACGCTGGGAGCCAGCCGCCGCGAGGAGGCTGCCCAGGTGGCCAAGGGCGGTTACGTGGTGATGGATGCCGCGAAACCCGCCGCGGTGCTGATCGCCTCGGGTTCGGAGGTCTCGACGCTGGTCGAGGGTGCCGGGCAGCTGGCGGCGGAGGGCATTGCCGTGCGCGTGGTGAGTGTCCCGAGCGAGGGCGTGTTCCGCGACCAGCCCAAATCGTATCAGGAGTCGGTGCTGCCGGCCGGGCTGCCGCGTTACGGCATGACGTCGGGACTTCCGGTGAACCTGCTGGGGCTCGTCGGCGAGCAGGGCATGATTCACGGAATGGATCACTTCGGCTATTCGGCCCCGTACAAGGTGCTGGACGAGAAGTTCGGCTATAACGGTGCAACCGTCGCCGCCGAGGTGAAGAAGATGCTGGGGCGGTAGCGAACCGCTCGGCGGCAACGGCTTTCAAGTTGCCGCCGAGGTGAAGAAGATGTTGGGGCGGTAATCTCCGGACCCGAGAAACGAAAGGGAGGGGAGCGATTTTTGGTCGCCCCCTCCTTTTATATATAGGTAGGAAGGGCTGGCGTGCGATTTTTTTGCAAAACTCCGGAAAATTCGCTTGTCAATCCGCAAAAAGACCTTATCTTTGCGGTCCCGTCTGTCAAGCGGGGAAATGTGGAAAGATTTGACTGATTGCAAACCACAATAAAAAATTGC
>CALUMM010000124.1 GCA_944321755.1 uncultured Alistipes sp. | reverse complement strand
ACCACGCGGTCCTTGAAGAAGATCGCCCGGTCGAGGTTGTTGTAGCGGTTCCAGCGCGCGTTGCCAAGCACCGTGAAGCGCGGCGCCGTGCGCCCGCGCGACGTAATGCTCGTGTCGGCCGAGGCCAGCGCCGCCAGAATGCGGTCCACATCCACCTCATTGTCCGAAAGGATCACGAAGACGTTCTCCGCATCGTTCTCCAGCAGCGGCGTCAGGTCGCTCGGGCTGTTCGCGCCCTGCGACGAGGGGTGTTCGTAACGGTAGTTGTAACGTTCGAAGGGACGGTTGCCCAGCAGCGCAAGGACCTCACGCTCGAACTCCTTGTCGGTCGTCGACGTGTAGATCAGCGTCACCCGCCGGCCGTCGCCCACCAGATCCTCCACCTTCTCGTATTTCCGGGCCGGATCCGCCGCCAGCTGGAACAGCACGTCGCTGTTCGTCCGTTCGATGTTCGCCAGCGGCGAGACAACCGGAATGCGCTTCTCCTCGGCGAAGCGGACTACAGCATCGAGCCCCTCCTCGTAGACCGGACCCACAACCAGATCCGCCTTGCGGAACGCCGGGTCGGCAACGATCTCCCGGATGCGGGCCGTGTCGCGCGCCGTATTGAAGAGTTCCACGTTCACCGAGATCCCCGATTTCAGCTTCACGCTGTCCAGACCCAGCAGGAACCCCTGGTAGAAATCCAGGTAGTTGTCGTTGGCCTGCCCGGCCACGGAGAGCGGCAGAAGCAACGCCACATCAAGCGGATCGCTGCGCCGCAGGGCCCGGAACTCGATCGGCTCCACCGCCCGGAAACCCGACAGCGTGTCGTGACGCAGGCTGTCGGCCGACGCCGCAACCTGCCCCCCGGCACCCGGGATGACGATCATCGCCCCGGCCTTCAGATCCGCGGGCTTCAGCCCCCCGTTCAGCCGGCTCAGCTCCTCCTCCGTGATTCCGAAGCGCCGCGACAGCGAATAGAACGTTTCGCCCGGGTGCACGATGTGGTACGACGTCCCGGCATCGGCCACGCTGTTCAGCGACTGCCGGTACTCCTCCCACTGCTCCTGCGTGCCCGCCTCATCCTCCGAGCCGATCTGCTTCTTCCGGATCAGGATCCGCTCCCCGAGGCGCATGTGCAGCGGGTCGAGGTTCGGGTTGTCCTCCAGCAGCGTCTTCACCGGAATCTCGTACCGGCGCGAGATGGCGTAGAGCGTCTCCCCCTGCGCCACGTAGTGGAAATCGAACGTCTTGCGCAGCTTGCGTTCCGACTTCGGCTCCGGAGCCGACGCCATGTAGGGGATCTTGATGTTCGTATCGGCCTGCAGCCCCCGGGCGATCGAGGGGTTGTTTTCCAGGATGACCTGTTCGCCCACGCCGTAGGTCTTCGCCAGCCCGTAGAGTGTCTCCCCGGCCCGCACTGTATGGATGTAGTACTTGGCTCCGTTGATATAGACGATCGTTTCGGACTTCCCGCCCGCAAGGGCCGAAAGCCCCCATGCAAGCATCAGGAGGGTGGCACAGAGTCGTTTCATCATCTATTTGTTCTGCATTTTGTCCCGCATCCGAATCTCGGTGATCACCTTTTTCGTATAGAGCGGGAAATCGCCGTTCATCATCCACGCATAGTAGCTCGGCTCGATGCGGAATATCTCCGACACGGAGCGCCCCTTGTACTTCCCGAAGCCGAAGACCTCCTCACCCTTCTCGTTGTAGAGGATCCGACCCGCATAGTCCGCCGTTTCGCCCCGACTCGAAAACTCCGCCAGCTTGTCGACGTCGTTCTCCAGGTCGTCGTAGCGGTCCAGCTGCGCCTTCAGCACCTCGTAGGTCGCCCGCGTGTCGGCTTCCGCCGAGTGCGCCTCGTCGAGCTCCTTGTCACAGTAGAACTTGTAGGCCGCCACCAGCGTCCGCTGCTCCTTCTTGTGGAAGATGTTCTGCACGTCCACGAACTTGCGGCGCTTCAGGTCCACGTCCACGCCCGCACGCAGGAACTCCTCCACCAGCACCGGAAGGTCGAAGCGGATCGAATTAAACCCCCCGAAATCACACCCCCGGATGAACTGTTCGAGCGACTTGGCCACCTGCGCGAACGTCGGGCAGTCCCGCACGTCGTCGTCCGTGATGCCGTGCACGGCCGTCGCCTCCTCGGGAATGTGCATCCCCGGATTGAGCCGCCGCGTCCGCGTGATCTCCTCACCGTCGGGCATCACCTTGATCATCGAGATCTCCACGATCCGGTCCCGCGCCGTATCCACGCCCGTGGTCTCCAGGTCGAAGAAGATGATCGGGCGTTTGAGATTCAGCTTCATGTCGCGCGGACCCTTATGCGTTGATCATCATCGGCATCAGAAGCATCAGCGTCGAGCTCGTCTGCTTGTCGTCGTAGACCGGTTTGAAGACCCCGGCCCGCGTCGAATCGGCCAGCTCGATCACCACCGTCGGGGTGTCGATGTTCGAGAGGATCTCGACCAGGAACGTCGACTTGAAGCCGATCGAAATGGGCTGCCCGTCGTAGCTGCACGAGATCGTCTCGTTGGCCGATACCGAAAAGTCGATGTCCTGCGCCGTGAGGTTGATCCGGTTGTCGGCGATGTCCATGCGGATGAGGTTCGTCGTCGGGTTCGAGCACACCGCCACACGCTTGATGCCGTTCACCAGCTCGATGCGGTCCACGAGCACCTTGTTGGGGTTGTTCGCCGGGATCACTGCGTTGTAGTTCGGGTAGTTGCCCTCGATCAGGCGGCATACCAGCGTATGGCTCTTGAGCTTGAACAGCGCGTTCTTCGAGTCGAAGGCCATTTCGATGGCGTCATCCTCCTTCAGCAGCACCGACTTCAGCAGGTTTGCGGGTTTCTTCGGCAGGATGAACGACGCCGTGATCTCATTCTCGCTCTCAGACTCGTACTTCACCAGCTTGTGGGCGTCCGTACCGACGAAGGTCAGCGTATTCGGCGCCAGGTTGATGTAGATGCCGTTCATCACCGGACGCAACTCGTCGTCCGCCGTGGCGAAGATCGTCTTGTTGATGCCGTTCACCAGCGTATCGACATCCATCCGCAGCTCCTTCCGCTCGGCGCTCAACTGCGGAACGGCCGGGTAGCTCACCGCACTCGCTCCGGGGATCGAGAGCGAACCGCTCTTCCAGTTGATCTTGATCTCCCAGTTCTTGTCGTTGACGTCGATCGTCAGCGGAAGTTCCGGAAACTCCTTCAGCGAGTCGAGCATCAGCTTGGCCGGGGCTGCGATCGTCCCCTCGCTCTCGACGCTCTCCACCTCGATCTGGCCCACAAGCGTCGTTTCGAGGTCCGAAGTCGTAACTTTCAGCGTGTTGCCGTTCAGCTCCATGAGGAAGTAGTCCAGGATGGGCAGCGTGTTCTTATTGCTGATTACCTTGCCCGTCGTTGCCAGAAGCGACAGCAGTGCCGAACTTGATACGGAAAATTTCATAATCGTTTTCTGTTTTTATCTCTTTTCTTCAATTAAATATCTCCAAATCTCCCAGGTCTCCAAACATCTTCAATCTCCCTGGTCTCTTTAATAAGTATCTTCAATTCCAATTTTTTCTCCCACCCCTCCTTCCCTCCCTTCTCCGGATTCGGGCGCTCCGAAATCCGGATTTTTTTGAGGGGATTCCTCCTGCGCATCACCTTGCGCCCGGGCGGTGTTTACTTCTATTTCAGCGCGGCCAGCTTGTCGAGCGCCATGACGATCATCCGCTTCACGTGGGGCTTGTAGTCGGTATTGGCCTCGTGGGCGACACGCTGGGCGATGATCGTGCAGATCGTCGCGGCGCGGTGCCCCATCAGGGCGGCCAGCCCGGCCAGCGCCGAACCCTCCATCTCGAAGTTCGTGATGCGGCGTCCTCCGAAGTCGAACGATTCGATCTTTTCGTTCAGGTGTGCGTCGTGGGGTTCAAGGCGCACCCAACGACCCTGCGGGGCGTAGAAGCCCGGGGCTGCAATGGTGATTCCCTCCCTGGTCGTGTCGCGGAAGTGCTCGAAAAGGGTCGTGTCGGCATTCACGAAGTAGGGGCGCGGCATCTTTTCGTACCAACCCGTATGCTCGACGAAAGCCTCCTCAAGCGCCAGGTCGCAGACCTCGTCCCGCCCCTTGTAATAGCTCAGCAGGCCGTCGAAGCCGCACGACGTGCGCGAAAAGAGGAACTCCCCGATGCGGATGTCGGGCTGCAGGGCCCCCGAGGTCCCCAGCCGCACGAGCGTCAACTGCCGTTTTTCGGCCTTCTCCTGCCGCGTGGCAAAGTCCACGTTGGCCAGTGCGTCGAGTTCCGTGACGCAGATGTCGATGTTGCCGATGCCGATGCCCGTCGAGAGCACCGTCATGCGTTTGCCGCGATAGGTGCCCGTTACGGTCCGGAATTCGCGGTTCGAAACCTCACATTCTCTGTTTTCGAAATGCTCCGCTACGAGGGCTACGCGCCCGGGGTCGCCGACCAGAATCACCGTGTCGGCCAGCTGCTCCGGACGCAGGTGAAGGTGGAAAATGGAACCGTCGTCGTTGATAATCAATTCGGAAGCAGGGATCGTTCTCATAAATTCTTGCTTTTAAATTTCCATAATTGGCATAAAAGTAATATATTTACCTCGAATATCAAAACTTCACCGCGAATTTTTATTTACGTGAAATACTCATAAAACCTAACGTAACATGACTCTTATCAAATCCATTTCGGGCATCCGTGGCACCATCGGAGGACCCGTCGGCGAGAACCTTACGCCGATCGACATCGTGAAGTTCACAACCGCCTATACCCGCGTCATCGCACGCAACAATCCCGGAAAACACCTGACCATCGTCATCGGTCGCGACGCCCGACTCTCGGGAGAACTGGTCATGGACCTGGTGGAAGGTACGCTCCTGGCCTGCGGCGTCGACGTCATCAACGTCGGGCTCTGTACCACGCCCGGCACCGAGATGGCCGTCATCACCCGCAAGGCCGACGGCGGAATCATCCTCACAGCCTCGCACAACCCCCGCCAGTGGAATGCCCTCAAACTCCTGAATGCACACGGGGAGTTCTTCTCCGCGGCCGAAGGACAGGAGGTGCTGACGCTCGCCGAAGACGAAACCTTCGAGTTCCCCTCGATCGACCAAATCGGACACGTCATTGCCCGTGAAGATTTCAACGACGAGCACATCCGCCAGGTGCTGGCCCTGCCCCTCGTGGATATCGAGGCCGTGCGCAAACGCCGTTTCAAGGTGGTCATCGACGCCGTGAACTCCGTGGGCGGCATCGTCATGCCGAAACTCCTCCGCGAACTGGGCTGCGAGGTCATCGAGCTCAACTGCGATCCCACGGGCGAATTCGCCCACAACCCCGAGCCGCTGCCGCAGCACCTCACCGAAATCTCCGAGGTCATCGTCCGCGAGAAGGCCGACCTGGGCGTTGTGGTCGATCCCGACGTCGACCGCCTGGCCTTCGTTTCGGAGGACGGTTCGATGTTCGTCGAGGAGTACACGCTCGTGGCCGTGGCCGACTACATCCTTTCGCAGAACCCCGGCGGCGTGACCGTCTCGAACCTCTCCTCGTCACGCGCCCTGCGCGATGTCACGGAGCGCCACGGCGGCAAATACTACGCTTCGGCCGTGGGTGAAGTGAACGTCACCACCAAGATGAAGGAGGTCGGGGCCGTCATCGGCGGCGAAGGAAACGGCGGAGTCATCTATCCCGAGCTCCACTACGGCCGCGACGC
>CALUMM010000123.1 GCA_944321755.1 uncultured Alistipes sp. | reverse complement strand
TCGCCTTCGAGGTAGCACGAGCAGGGGATCAGCTTCTTCTGGTCGTGGAGAATGGCCTCGACCATCATCGAAGCGGCGGCTCCCGGAGCATACCAGGCCGACGTGCCGATGAGTTTGGTGAGCGTGGCGCCGCCGACCATCGTGTTCTGCACGGCCTCCTGGAGCTTCTTCTTCGAGGCGAACTGCGTGACGGGCACGCCGTTTACGGTTGCTTTCGACAGCAGCGGGATCATCGTCGTATCGCCGTGGCCGCCGATAACCATGCCGTCGACGTTGTTGATGTTGGCGCCGGTGGCTTTGGCCAGGTAGCATTTGAAGCGCGACGAGTCGAGGGCGCCGCCCATGCCGATGACGCGGTTCTTCGGGAGTCCCGAAGCCTTCAGGGCCAGGTAGGTCAGCGTGTCCATCGGGTTGGCCACCACGATGATGATCGCGCGGGGCGAATATTTGATGACGTTGGCGATGACGCCCTTCATGATATTGGCGTTGGTGCCGATGAGTTCCTCACGGGTCATGCCCGGTTTGCGGGGGATTCCCGAGGTGATGACTACGACGTCCGAATTGGCCGTCTTCCTGTAGTCGTTGGTCGTGCCGACGAGCTTCGTGTCGAAGTCCATCAGCGTGGAGGTCTGGTACATGTCCAGCATCTTGCCTTCCGAAAGGCCCTCCTTGATGTCGATGAGGACCACCTCGCTTGCCACTTCGCGGCAAGCCATCACATTCGCACAGGTTGCGCCCACGGCGCCTGCACCTACGACAGTAACTTTTGACATAATGGGTTATGAATGTTTGAGTTGTTTTTCAGTTAGAGGGGCTGGAGCTGCCCGCAACATGCGGTTTGCATCCGGTATCTCACACGGCAGATGTTTCGTTTGCAACTCTCTCCTCTCTCTTGATTGCAGTCTCTTCCGTTTCCCTGCTCACGCTCTGGGTCTGTTTCCGTATTTCCGTTGCCGTCCCTATCACTCTTTGCGCGGTCCGGGTTTCTCACCATCTTTTCACACTTTGTCCGGTCTTCGCTCATCTTCACGTTCCCGCATTTTCCTCTCTCTCCGCTCTCTCATCTCTTCTTCCACACGGTTGCGGGATCTCTCATCCCAATTCTCGACTCTTGCTTCAACCTCGCATCCGGCGCGCACACCCACACATTTACCTTTTTCTCTCTCTTGCTTTTTTTGGCTTCGGTACGGTCAGCCTGCAACTCCGCCCCTTTTTGTGCTGTCCGGCGTATCCTATCCGATCAGCTTCTCATAGTCGGCGGGAGTGAGCAGGGCGTCGTATTCGGCGGGATCGGAGATCTTCACCTTGACGAGCCAGCCCTCGCCGTAAGCATCCTTGTTGACGATCGAGGGATCGGCATCGACCGCCTCGTTGAATTCCAGCACTTCGCCGCCCACGGGCAGGAAAGCGTCGCTGACGGTCTTCACGGCCTCGATCGATCCGAAGACCTCACCGGCAGCGAGCGTTTCGCCGACGGTCGGGACATCGACGAAAACGATGTCGCCCAGCTGGCTTTGTGCGAAATCGGTGATGCCGACAACGGCTACATCGCCCTCGATGCGACACCATTCGTGGTCGTTCGAGTATTTCAGATTTGCAGGTACATTCATGGAATTTTTGTTTTTTGTTTGGAAAAACCCGTTTTCTCGATGCAAATATAACTGTTATTTTTGTAACAGCAAGGATTTTTGTTATTTATTTCACACAAAACCGGATAAAAAAGGGCTGAAATTTTCCGACTTGGGATTGGGGCGTGTAAAGTCGGGCTTTTTTGCCGGAAGAAGGGGCGAACGGGAGCTGTGCAATGCCTTCCGGACGCGCCCGATACGATAAAGGGCCCTTTCGAAGGGCCCCTCCCGATGTCGGTTGCCGGTGTCGGATCAGCGGGATCAGCCTCCTCAGCCACCACCGGGTCTCCGCCTTTCCCGCTTCCGCCGCCTCCGTTATCTCCGCCGGGCCTCCGCCTTTTCCGCTTCCGTCGCCTCTGCCGGACCTCCGCCTCCGTCGGACCTCTGCCGGATAAACGCCTCTTCCTGAAAGACTGGGACCGGGGATGGGCGGATGCCCTAATGCGGGAGGACGAATTCGATCTCCTTGAAGAGATACGCGCGGATGGTTCCGTCCTCGTGGCGGAGGAGCAGTTCGCCCGAGGGCCGGACCCCCAGGATCGCCCCGCGGGTGAGCGACCCGTCGGGATAGCGGAACGGACGCATCTCCCCGAGGGCATACATCCGGTTGCGGTAGTCGTGCTGCAGGGCTTCGCGGTCGCCCGTTTCGAGCTGGGCGTAACGCGCCAGCATACACCGCTCGAAGGTTTCGAGCACTTCGCGGCGGTCGTAGCGGCGTCCGGTGAGCTGCGCCATCGAGACGGGGTTCGGCAGCGAGGGGTCGAACTCCGTCTGGTTGACATTGATGCCGATGCCGAGCAGCGAGCGCGACAACGTCTGCCCCGAATAGTTGTGTTCGATCAGCACGCCTTCGAGTTTGCGGTCTCCGGCGTAGATGTCGTTGGTCCATTTGATGCGGGTGTCGATGCCGTAATGGGCGAAGGTGTCGGTCAGCGCCACCGACATCGCCTCGCAGAGCAGGAACTGCTCCGCAACGGGCAGGAACCGCGGTTCGACAACCATCGTGAAGGTGAGGTTCTCGCCTTCGGGACTGAGCCATTTGTGTCCGCGCTGTCCGCGTCCGGCGGTCTGGTGTTCGGCCCAGACGATATCGCCGTGGCGGTACTTCGCATCGCGGGCGTCGTCGTTCGTTGAGGTGGTGGTGTCGAGGTGGTGGATCATTTTTCGGGGAATTTTCGGGGAATTTTCGGGGGGGGCTGGGCGGGGGGCAGGGAAAACAGGGCAGGAGAGGGGAGATCCTTGGCGTCAGCCCCCTCCCGCCGTTGTGTGAAGGCCCGTGCCCCGGGGTTATACCGAGACGCCGAAGTCGCGCAGGGCGTCGTTCAGCGAGGTTTTCTTGTCGGTGGACTCCTTGCGCTGGCCGATGATCAGGGCGCAGGTGACGCTGTATTCGCCTGCCGGGAACTGCTTGCGGTAGCTTCCCGGGACGACCACCGAGCGGGGCGGGACGTAACCCTTGTAGGTGACGGGTTCGGGACCTGTGACGTCGATGATGTGGGTCGAGCCGGTGATGACGGTGTTCGAGCCGAGCACGGCCTCGCGGCAGATGTGGGCGCCCTCGACGACGATTGAGCGCGAACCGAGGAAGCAGTTGTCCTCGACGATGACCGGGGCGGCCTGGACGGGTTCGAGGACGCCGCCGATTCCGACGCCGCCCGAGAGGTGGACGTGGCGTCCGATCTGGGCGCAGGAGCCGACCGTAGCCCACGTGTCGACCATCGTACCGGTATCGACATAGGCGCCGATGTTGACGTAGGAGGGCATGAGGATGGCTCCCGGGGCGATGTAGGCGCCGTAGCGGGCCACGGCGTGGGGCACGACGCGCACGCCCAGCTCCTCGTAGCCGTGTTTGAGCTCCATCTTGTCGAACCACTCCAGCTCCCCGGCTTCCATCTTGCGCATGGGCTGGATCGGGAAATAGAGGATCACGGCCTTCTTGACCCATTCGTTGACCTGCCACCGGCTGTTCTCCGGATCGACGGGCTCCGCCGTGCGGAGTTCGCCCTTGTCCACGTATTCGATGACCTGCCGGATGGCCTGTTGTACGGCGTTGTCGCGGAGCAGTTCGCGGTTCTCCCACGCCTGCTCGACGATTGTTCGGAGTTCGTTATGGTTGCTGTTCATGTTCTGCGTTGTTTTCTGGCAGACAAATGTATGGAAAATATCGAATTTTTCCTAACTTTGCCGCAATATCACCCAAACGGTTGCATTTATGAAACGTTATCCCTGGATCACCGCCGTGCTGGCAGGCGCAGCGGTTTTGGCAACGGCAGGTTGCGGCAACATGAAGCAGATAAAACATCTTCCCTACCCCGAAACGGCCCGCGGCGAGGTGGTGGACAACTATTTCGGTACCGAGGTTCCGGATCCCTACCGCTGGCTCGAAGACGACAATTCGGAGGCGACGGCCGCGTGGGTTGCTGCCGAGAATGCCGTGACCGAGGACTACCTTTCGCAGATCCCCTTCCGCGAGGCGATCCGCGAGCGGCTGACCCAGCTGTGGAACTACCCCAAGGAGGGCGCTCCGTCGAAACACGGCGACTGGTACTACTATTATTATAACGACGGACTGCAGAACCAGTCGGTGCTTTATCGCACAGCGGAACCCGGCCAGGCGGGCGAGGTGTTCCTCGATCCCAACACGCTGTCGGAGGACGGCACGGTGGCCCTTTCGGCGGTCTCCTTCTCGAAGGACGGGCGTTATTTCGCCTATGCCGCCGCGGCGTCGGGTTCGGACTGGGTGGAGATCCGCGTCATGGATACCGAAACCAAGGCCCTGACCGAAGACCGCATCGAATGGGTGAAATTCTCCGGCGCCGTGTGGGCCCCCGATTCGAAGGGCTTCTATTACAGCGCCTACGACGCCCCCAGGGAGGGTGTCTACTCGTCGCAGAACCAGTTCCAGAAGGTCTACTACCACACGCTCGGAACGCCGCAGTCGTCCGACCGGCTCATCTACGAGGACAGGGCGCATCCGCTGCGTTACTTCTCGGCCTGGCCTTCGGATGACGGCAAGTGGCTCTTCGTGATCGGTTCGGAAGGGACCTCCGGGGCGGAGGTGCTCTGCCGGAAAACGTCGGAGACGAAGTTCCGCACGCTGCTCAAGGGTTTTGCCCACGACTATCTGCCCGTCGACTGCCGGGAGGACAAGTTCTATTTCATGACCAACGAGGGGGCCTCGAACTACGCCCTCAAGCGCATGGCGCTGAACAACCCCGCGCAGGTCGAGACGGTGATCCCCGAGCATGACAAGAACCTGCTCGAAGGGGTCGGGACGGCCGGCGGCTACCTCTTCGCCTCCTACCTGCAGGATGCCCAGAGCAAGGTGGCCCAGTACGATTACGACGGTCGGCTCGTGCGCGAGATCACGCTGCCCGCCATCGGGACGGTCGGGGGCTTCAGCGGCGAGAAGGAGGATACCGAACTCTACTATTCGCTGTCGAACTACACGGCTCCGGCGACGATTTACCGCTACGACATCGCTTCGGGCGAATCGACCCTCTACAAGGCTCCCGAGGTGGCTTTCGACCCCTCGCTCTACGTGACGGAGCAGGTCTTCTATGCCTCGAAGGACGGAACGCAGGTGCCGATGTTCATCACTCACCGCAAGGACCTGAAACTCGACGGCAAGAATCCCTGCCTGCTCTACGGCTACGGCGGTTTCCAAATCAACATTACGCCGGGCTTCAACCCCTCGGCGTTGATGTTCGTCGAGCAGGGCGGCGTCTACTGCGTGGCCAACCTGCGCGGCGGCCTGGAGTACGGCGAGGCGTGGCACAAGGCCGGGATGCTCGAAAACAAGCAGAATGTCTTCGACGACTTCATTGCGGCGGCCGAGTACCTCATTGCACAGAAATACACCTCGTCGGAGCGGCTTGCCATCAACGGCGCATCGAACGGCGGACTGCTGGTCGGCGCCTGCGAGGTGCAGCGCCCGGATCTCTATGCCGTGTGTCTGCCGCAGGTCGGCGTGATGGACATGCTGCGCTACCACAAGTTCACGATCGGCTGGGGCTGGGCCGTGGAGTACGGTTCGTCGGACAGCGAGGAGCAGTTCCCCTACATCTATAAATACTCGCCGCTGCACAACATCAGGGAGGGCGTGAAGTATCCCGCGACGCTGGTGATGACGGCCGACCACGACGACCGGGTCGTTCCGGCCCA
>CALUMM010000122.1 GCA_944321755.1 uncultured Alistipes sp. | reverse complement strand
GGAAACGAGAGGGTCGCAGACAAAAAAGGCAACCGCCGCTTGACCGCCGCCTGCGGCGCCGTATTCAAATCTGACCCTCCCCTAAATCCCCTCCTCGGAGGGGACTTTATGGAGACCGTTTTCGGGGAATCCGGAATGTCGGAATCCGCGGAAACGAGAGTCCGCAACACCTAATTCACATTCTCCGGAAGCAACGCGGGAGCCCAAACCTCCCGAAACCCTCAAAACCCTCAAAACCCTCAAAACCAACACATAACGACATACTCCGAAAAACTGCCGACCATGAACCGAACCATCCTATTCACCATCTCTTTTCTGCTTATGACTGCAACCGTATCGGCACAGGACTATGGACAGGCTGCCACGGTCCGCATCTGGGACAACGCCTCGGCGCCCCACAGCAACGGAATCTCCACGCCCGAAGAGGAACCGGAACCCTACCGGATTGCCAACACCTCGACGGCGGAACTCTATCTCTATCCGGCCGATACGACCCGGACGCCCGGTACGGGGCTGGGGGTGGTGATCTGCCCGGGCGGGGGCTATGCCCGGCTGGCCATCGACCACGAGGGATTCCAGGTAGCCCAATGGCTGGCGGCGAACGGCATTACGGCCGCCGTGCTGAAATACCGGATGCCGAACGGACATCCGGAGGTCCCGCTCGAAGATGCCGAACAGGCGCTGCGGATGCTGCGGGGCGACGTCCCGGGCGCCGAAATCTGCCGCTGCGACAAGGTGGGGATCATGGGGTTCTCGGCCGGCGGTCATCTGGCGGCCTATGCCTCGACGATGGGGGCTGTACGTCCCGACTTCTCGTTGCTCTTCTATCCGGTCATTACGGCAAATCCGGGGCATCAAGGGTCGTTCAACAACCTGATCGGTGCAGAAAACCGCACGGCGGAGAGCGACGCCCGCTACTCGCTGGAGAATCAGGTAACGTCACAGACGCCCCCGGCGCTGCTGCTGCTTTCGGACGACGACAAGTCGGTGCCTCCGGTGAGCAGCACCCGCTACTACAACGCCCTGAAGGAGAAGGGAATCGCAGCCTCGATGCACATCTACCCGACGGGCGGCCACGGCTGGGGATTTCGGGACGATTTCCGCTACAAGGCCCAGTGGCAGCAGGCTGTGCTCGACTGGCTGGAGCGTTTCCGGCAAGAGTAGTTTCCGAGCCTGCGACCGTACCACACGGCGGGCCGCTCCACAAGGGCGTGTCCGCCGCGCGTTTTTCGACGAGGGCCTTGCCGTTTCCCGATTATTCCGTATCTTTGTTCCCAAAATACAACATTCATGGCAGACAACACCATACTGACCCGTCTCGACGGGCTGAAGCTCAAGTACGAGGAGACCGGGCAGAAACTCACAGACCCCGAAGTCATCGCCGACGTCAAGCAGTTCGTGCAGCTCAACAAGGAGTACAAGGAGCTCGAACCCATCATCGAGACCTCGGAACGCTACCGCACGGCCCTCGCGAACCTCGCCGAGGCGAAGGATACCTACGCCAACGACAAGGACGAGGAGATGCGCGAAATGGCGCGTGAAATGATCGCCGAACTGGAACCCCAGATCGCACAACTGGAGGAGGAGATCAAACTGCTGCTGATCCCCAAGGACCCGCAGGACTCGAAGAACGCCATCGTGGAGATCCGCGGCGGTACGGGCGGCGACGAGGCCGCGATCTTCGCCGGAGACCTCCTGCGCATGTACACCAAGTACATCGAATCGAAGGGGTGGAAATACGAAATCACCTCCTCGTCCGAGGGTGCCGCAGGCGGCTACAAGGAGGTCGTCATGAAGGTCACCGGGCAGAACGTCTACGGAACGCTCAAGTACGAATCGGGCGTGCACCGCGTGCAGCGCGTGCCGCAGACCGAAACCCAGGGCCGCGTCCACACCTCGGCCGCGTCGGTTGCCGTGCTGCCCGAAGCCGAGGAGTTCGATGTCGAGATCTCGATGAACGACATCCGCAAGGATATCTTCTGCGCCTCGGGACCCGGCGGGCAGTCGGTCAACACGACCTATTCGGCCATCCGCCTTACGCACATCCCCACGGGTATCGTCGTGCAGTGCCAGGACCAGAAGTCGCAGCTGAAGAACTTCGACAAGGCCTTCGAGGAGCTGCGCACGCGCGTCTTCAACCTCGAATACTCGAAGTACCTCGACGAAATCGCCTCGAAGCGCAAGACGATGGTCTCGACGGGCGACCGCTCGGCAAAGATCCGCACCTACAACTACCCCCAGGGGCGCATCACCGACCACCGCATCAACTACACGATCTACAACCTCGCGGCCTTCATGGACGGCGACATCCAGGACTGCATCGACCATCTGATCGTCGCCGAGAACGCCGAACGCCTGAAGGAGAGCGAACTCTGACCCACTCCGGCGGGCAATATTCCGGGGCGCAGGGACGTTTTACAGGAAATTTCCGGTATGATGAAACGACTGACCATGCTGCTGTTGCTGGCGGGCGTGCTCGTTGCGGGCACGGCCGGAGCCGCCGTGCCGAAACCCCGGCCGCTCTACATCGTCAACGGCAAGGTGATGGATGAGATCCAGCAAATCCCGCCCGAAGAGATCGAACGGGTCGAGACGCTTCCGGCCGACGAGGAGACCATCGCCCGCTACGGAGAACGCGCCGCGCACGGCGTGATCCTCATCACGCTGCGCTACGACGAACCGGCCTCGTTCCCGGCCGACACGACCTTCGGAAGCTACATCGCCCGGCAGGTCCGCTGGGAAGACGACGATCCCGTCGCGCGGGTTGTCCTGCGCTATACGATCACGCCGGAGGGCATCGTACAGGTCGACGAGACGCTGGAATCCACCGACAACCGACTCAAACGCCGGGTTCTGAAGGCCGTGGAGGAGTCTCCGCGCTGGCAGCCGGCCCGGAAGAACGGGCGTCCGATCTCCAGCGAAGGAATCCTGAGTATCCAGCTGCCCGAAGGGCGGCGGATGCCGCGGCAGGTGGAGCTGGTCTACCGCTGACAAAGCCGGGGGGGGGCAGAGAGAAGGACAGAAGAGGGGAAAGTAGAAGCGCGAAGCACGGGAACCGGGAGCGCGAAGAAACAGAAGCACGGAGCCCGAAGCCGGAGCCCGGAAGAGTGAAGGCCGGAACCCCGGAGCCGGAAGCACGAAGAAGCAGAACCCCGGAGCCGGAAGCACGAAGAAGCAGAACCCCGGAGCCGGAAGCACGAAGAAGCAGAACCCCGGAGCCGGAAGAGCAGAAGGGGCAGAGGGGGGGGGAGAGACAGAGAGACAGAGGGGGCAGAGAGCCGAATACCACGAAAACAAGAAGCCGGAAAGCGGCAACAGAATAAAGAACAGAATCAAGGAGACCAGGTCCCGAAGGCCGAAGTCGAAACGCGAGCGAATCGTGAGTACAGAACTGAAGAGCAAGAAAAAGGGGCAGGAGACAACTTCCATGCCCGCACCCGCATTTCACCTATCCATCACCTTAAAAACCGGAGACTTATGAAGACCAACTCCTTTGCTGCCTGGATCGTGGCAGTCCGCCCCTACAGCCTGGGCAATGCCGTCATTCTGATCCTTGTGGGGTCAGCCCTCGCCTGGACCGACGGATCGTTCCACTGGCTTCCGGCACTGCTGTGCCTCGTATTCGCCGTGCTGATGCAGTGCACGGCCAATCTGGTCAACGACCTGTGGGATTTCCTCAAAGGCGCCGACCAGCCCGACCGGCTGGGCCCCGACCGCGCCTTCGCCAAGGGATACATCACCCCCCGCGCCATGAAGGCCGGAATCGCAGCCTTCACCGTTGCATCGGCAGCCGCCGGAATCGGAATCCTCGGCTGGGCCCTGCGCCACGACATGCTGGCCTGGGGCGGCTGGGAACTCGTCGCCGTCGGTGCCGCCTGCATCCTTTTCGCCTACTTCTACACCGCGGGACCGTGGCCCCTGGCCTATCACGGACTGGGTGACGTGGCCGTCATCCTCTTCTTCGGACTCGTACCCGTGGGCTTCACCTACTACGTCCTGACCGGAACCTGGAACTGGGAGACGATCCTCACGGCCCTGGCCTGCGGGCTCGTGATCGACACGATGCTCATGGTCAACAACTTCCGCGACCGCGAGGAGGATGCCCGCTGCGGGAAACGCACGGTAGTCGTCTATCTGGGTGCGAAATTCGGGAGCTGGAGCTACTTCGGGCTCGGGGCCGCAGCCGTGGTGCTGTGTCTGACGCTGCTGGCCGGAGGCCGCACCTGGGCCGCGCTGCTGCCGCTCCTCTACCTCGCAGGGCACATCGCCACCTGGCGCAAGATGGTCCGCATCGACCACGGCGACCAACTCAACATCTGTCTCGGCGAGACGGCCCGGAACATCATGCTCTTCGGGGCGCTCCTGACAATCGGAATCCTGCTCGGCTGATGGCTGAAAATCCACATATTACCCTGCGGGAACTCCAGCGCCGCGTGAAGTCGGTGCTCGAAGGGGCCTTCGCCCTGCCCCTCTGGGTGAGTGCCGAGATCTCCGACATCAAGGTCAACTACTCGGGCCACTGCTATCTGGAACTCGTCGAAAAGGCCGAAAAGGGGGGCGACAACGGAGTCCCCACGGCCCAGGCCCGCGCCGTGATCTGGAAATCCCACTTCCCCCGCATCGCCGCCTACTTCGAGGCCGAAACGGGTCAGCGCCTCGCCCCGGGGTTGAAGATCCTGGCCAAGGTGCTGGTCTCGTACCACGAACTGTACGGTTTCTCGCTGCAGATCACCGACGTGGACCCCTCGTTCACGCTGGGAGACCTGGAGCGCCAGCGCCAGCAGACCATTGCACAGCTGCAGCAGGACGGCGTCTGGGAGATGAACCGCGAAGTCCCGCTGCCGACGGTCGTGCAGCGCGTGGCCGTCGTGTCGAGCGCCCAGGCCGCCGGGTATCAGGACTTCTGCAAGGAGCTGGCCAAGAGCCCCTACCGGTTCGAGGTGGAGCTCTTCGACGCCTTCATGCAGGGCGAAGCCGCCGAGGGGTCGATCATCGACGCCCTGTGCCGCGTGGCCGACCGGCTGGAGGAGTTCGATGCCGTGGTGATCATCCGCGGCGGCGGCTCGCGCAGCGACCTGAACTGCTTCAACGCCTATCGGCTCTGCTCCTACATCGCACAGTTCCCCCTGCCGGTCATCACCGGCATCGGGCACGACAAGGATACGAGTGTCGCCGACATGGTGGCCCACACCGCCCTGAAGACCCCGACGGCCGTGGCCGGATGGCTCGTCGAGCGGATGGACCGCATCTGCGGATGGCTCGATGCCGCCGCGCTGCAGCTGCACGACGGCGTGCTGCGCCTGTCCCGCACACAGCAGGTGCGGCTCGAAGAGCTGGCGGGCGACGTGCGGCACCTCTCACTCGGGCTGCTCCGGCAGCGCGGGCTGGAGTTGGGGAGTCGCGAGGAGGTCTTCCGACAGGCTGTCGGGAGTTTCCTCCGGCAGCAGAAACAGCGGCTCGATACGACGGGCGAGCTGGTCGAGAGCCGTTCGCCGCGGCACATCCTTCGCATGGGATTTGCCGTGGTGCGCAGCGGCGGGCGGGCCGTAACCTCAATCCGGCAGGTGGCCGACGGCGAACGCCTCACGGTCGAGGTGGCCGACGGACGCTTCTCCGCCGAGGTAAAACCAGAAAAGAGATCCGAAAAATAACACAAAACCAGAGCCGGGTCGGCCCGGTCGCAAAGATATGGCAAAGAAACAACAGCAGGAACCGAGCTACACCGAAGCGATTGCCGAAATCGAACGCATTCTCGGACGCTTCCGCAGCGAAGAGATGGATGTGGACAGCCTCGCCGCCGAGGTCCGGCGCGCCACGGAACTGATCGCCGTCTG
>CALUMM010000121.1 GCA_944321755.1 uncultured Alistipes sp. | reverse complement strand
CTCGACGAGAAGGTCAAGGACGAGGTCCTCGTACAGGGAACCGAGCAGTTCGTGCTCCACTACAACTTCCCGCCCTTCTCCACCGGCGAGGCTAAGGCCGCACGCGGCCTCTCGCGCCGCGAAATCGGACACGGACACCTCGCATGGCGCGCCCTGAAACCCATGATTCCGCTGGGTGAAGAGAACCCCTACGCCGTGCGCGTCGTATCGGACATCCTCGAATCAAACGGTTCGTCCTCGATGGCAACCGTCTGCGCAGGAACCCTCGCACTGATGGATGCCGGCGTCAAGATCAAGAAACCCGTGTCGGGTATCGCCATGGGACTGATCTCCGATTCCGCAACCGGAAAGTGGGCCGTACTCTCCGATATCCTCGGGGATGAGGACCACCTCGGTGACATGGACTTCAAGGTGACCGGTACGAAGGACGGTATCACCGCTACCCAGATGGATATCAAGGTCGACGGTCTCTCCTACGAAGTCCTCGCTGCTGCTCTGGAGCAGGCACGGCAGGGCCGTATGCACATCCTCGGCAAGATCACCGAGTGCATCGCCGAGCCGCGTGCCGACTACAAGCCCTGCGTACCGAGAATCGTCCAGATCACCATCCCCCAGGATATGATCGGTCCGGTAATCGGCCCCGGTGGAAAGGTTATTCAGGATATTCAGAAGACAACCAACACCACCATCACCATCACTGAAGTCGACAACAAGGGTATCGTCGATATCTTCGGCGTCGACAAGGAGGCCCTCGACGGTGCTCTGGCTCGCATCAAGGCTATCGTGGCCATCCCCGAGGTCGGAGAGACCTATCACGGAAAGATCCGTTCGATCGTCGCATTCGGCGCATTCGTCGAGATCATGCCCGGAAAGGATGCCCTGCTCCACATCTCCGAAATCGACTACAAGCGTTTCGAAACCATGGAGGAGACCGGCTTGAAGGAGGGTGACGAGATCGATGTCAAGCTCATCGGGCTCGATCCCAAGACCAACAAACTCAAACTTTCGCGCAAGGCCCTGCTGCCGAAGCCCGAAGGTTATGTCGAGCGGGAGCGCCGCCCCAGACCCGAACGCGGAGACCGGGGAGAACGGCGTGAACGCCGCGAACGGCATGACCATAAGGAAGAGTAAAAGGTTTCTGTTTTTGTGATATTTCGGGCAGGAATTTCTCAGCAAATTCCGTCCGGAATATTGCATAATTTGTCAGAGTTTCCTATATTTGCGATGTTCCAGTGCCCGGAATGCGGGGAGCAAAAAAGGTTGAGTTGCAAAAAACTACACGCATGGAGGGAGGGGCCGAGAGAGAGGGTGAGAGAAGGGAGAAAGAGGGAGTAGGAGGAGGAGAGAGAAGAGAGCAGAGACGAGGGGAGAGAGCTGAGGAGACGGAGAAGGCTGAGAAGACGGAAGTAGCTGAGGAGACGGAAGCGGAAAAGGCAGACGTTGACCAAGGCGGAAAATGGAGACGATAGCAGAGAATAGTGAGACGGACAGAAAAAGCGCAGAAGCTGAAAATAAGGCAAACAATTAAATAAACAACTCTAACTTTTACCTAATTATGAAAAACATCATGAAATTGAGCGTTGTGCTCGTTGCTGCCGCTTTGGCATTTTCGAGTTGTAACTGCTTCAAGAAGATGGCCCAGAATCGGGACGACATCAAGCTGACGGTGACCCCCGAGATCCTGACACTGAACAACGGCGTCGTTGCCGCAGACATCAATGTCACCTTCCCGCAGGAGTATTTCAACAAAAAAGCTGTCATCAAGGTAACCCCCGTGATCGTGTTCGAAGGCGGAGAGGTGGCCGGAACAACCAAATACTATCAGGGTTCGAAAGTCGATGAAAACTACGCGGTCGTAGATCAGACCAACGGAGGGAATTTCACCCAGCATGTGGAATTCGCATATGATCCCCGCATGGACCAGTGCGAGCTCCAGCTCCGTGCCGAAATCAAATGCCCCAAGGGCAAGTGCAAGGAGTTCACGCTCGTGAACCTCAACACCGGAGCAATCCCCACCAAGGAGCAGGCTGCTGTACTCGCAGGTAACGATGCCGCTGCAAAGGCTGCGATCGAAAAGGAGTTCGGTCTCACCGTTGCTTACGGGCTCAATACCCTCCAGAAGGACCTCAAGTACGGAGACCTGATGGAGCAGATGAACAACGACTACAAGAAGGTGACCACCGTCGTTGACAAAACGGACCTGCTCTATGCAATCAACTCCTCCGTCGTGACGAAGAAGAACGAGCAGAACGCAAACCTCGACGCTTTCAAGGCCAACGTCGACAAGAACCTCGACAACGACCGTGCCACCCAGAACATCGCCGTAAAGGGATATGCTTCGCCCGACGGTCCGGAGAAGTTCAATGACAAACTCTCCAAGGCCCGCAGCGAATCCGGTCAGAAGGTCGTGGCAAAACTCCTCAAGGAGGCCGGACTGGAGATCGACGCCGCAGCTTACGGTGAGGACTGGGACGGGTTCAAGGAACTCGTGGAGAAATCCGACATCCAGGACAAGAACCTCATTCTCCAGGTCCTCAGCCTCTACAACTCCCCCGCTGAGCGTGAGGCCGAAATCAAGAACATGTCCGCCGTATTCGAGGAACTCAAGAAGGAGATCCTTCCCGAACTCCGCCGCTCGCAGATCGTAAACAGCACCGATCTCCAGGGCCTGACCGACGCCGAGATCATGGAGGCTTACCGCAACGGTGGCGAACTCACCGCCGAGCACTATCTCTATGCTGCCCAGGTCCTCGCAAAGGATCCCGCAGAGCAGGTGGAGATCCTCACCGCCGCTTCGAAGAAGTACAATGACGCTCGCATCTGGAACAACCTCGGAGTTGCCCAGACCCAGGTTGGCGACAAGGCTGAAGCACTGAAATCGTTCGAGAAGGCTGCAAAACTCGACTCCTCGAAGGAACTCAACAAGAACCTCCTGCTCGCAAACCTCGCAAACGGCAAGACCGCAGAGGCCAAGAAGTATGCTGCTGCTGCCGACGCCGAGTCGAAGGCTGCCATGGCAGCTGCCGAAGGCGACTACAAGGCCGCTGCTAAGGGCCTGAAAGGCTATAACGAGGCTATCGCCCTGATCCAGTCGAACGACCTGGCCGGAGCCAAGAAGGCCATCGCCAAGGACAACTCCGCAGAGGCCGACTACCTGCGCGCCGTGATCGCCGTCAAGGAAGGCGACCTGAAGACCGCAGAGGCTCAGCTCAAGAGCGCCGTGTCCAAGAATCCCGAACTCGCTCAGAAGGCGGCAAAGGATGTAAATCTGAAGGCGCTGAACAAATAAGGATATTCACATCCAGAAAAAGCCCGGATCAAACGATCCGGGCTTTTTTTGCGGGTTCGAATTATTTTCCTATTTTTGTACAAAACCACCAAGGATAGTA
The DNA here is from genome assembly GCA_944321755.1 of uncultured Alistipes sp. GTDB lineage: Bacteria > Bacteroidota > Bacteroidia > Bacteroidales > Rikenellaceae > Alistipes. The sequence goes on along the minus strand of CALUMM010000121.1, from coordinate 2,533 downwards.
TGGAATACGCCAACCACCTGAAAGAGTATGCCCCGGCCTGGAGCCCTGCCCAGGTAGACGAAGAGGTAGAACGCATCCGCAAAGTCGCGGAAACTCGCAATCACAACACCGAAGTATACAAATTCTGTTACTCGGCCATCGACCTGACCACCCTGTCGTGCAACGACTCGGTAACCTCAGTCACCGAATTCGCACGAAAAGCCGCGGATTTCTATGAGAAATACCCGCATATTCCAAATGTCGCTTCCATTTGCGTCTATCCGGCATTCGTCGATACCGTAGGTTTAGCCGTGGATGGGACGCCCATGAGAATCACCAGCGTCGGAGGTGGATTCCCCGCCGCACAGACTTTCCTCGAAGTAAAGGCCCTCGAAGTGGCCATGGCCGTGGAAAACGGAGCCGATGAGATCGATATCGTGATGAACGTCGGACGGATGCTCACAGGGGAATACGACGAAGCAGCCAACGAAGTTGAAGTGATCCGATCGGAGATGGACAGCGATATCGTACTGAAGGTCATCATCGAGTCCGGTGCACTCAAGACCCCCGAACTCATCCGCAAGGCGTCGCTGCTGTCGATGTTCGCAGGGGCCGATTTCGTCAAGACATCCACCGGAAAGATCGATGTCGCCGCAACGCCCGAAGCTGCCGTAGTGATGTGTCAGGCAATCCGGGACTACTACCAGCGGACCGGCCGCAAGGTGGGATTCAAGGCCGCAGGAGGAGTCCGCACCGCGGAAGATGCGGCGCTTTACTACACGATTGTCGAGGAGATTCTCGGCAAGGAGTGGCTCTCCACGGACCTCTTCCGCATCGGAGCCTCGTCCGCTGCAAACAACATCCTCTCGGCCATCGAAGGAAAGAGCATCAAGTATTATTAGCAGAGACAGTCCGTTCGGACAGACTAAAAGGCAGCCTTTCGGGCTGCCTTTTTCAATGGAAGATACAAGGAGCAATCGGTGGCACCTTGTAGTAAAATAAGCGGGAACCGGAACTCCACCCGATCGCGGCCGCTACTCCCGGAGCGAATCCGGGAGTTCCGGCGCCCCGGAAAGCGAATCGACGGTCGCAGCGGGCTCAGCGGAAGCCGTCTCAACGGGGACAGGCCGGGTCTCCCGAACCGGAACGGGCTGTTCCGTCGGTTCGCCGAAGGGCAACAGCGTCCGGAAACGGTCGCGGTGCAGGAACGTCACCACGACCACGGCAAGGACCGCTACGGTCACCAGGCTGCCGATCAGTCGCTTGATCATCGTTCGTCCTCCTCTCCTTTCAGAATCCCGATGGCCCGCACGATTACGTTATCCACGGGATAGATGTTTGCATAGAATCCGTTGTCCTCAAGCTGCGTGTTCCGGCCGATATAGGCCCGAAGCTGCGCCTCGATCAGTCGCCGGGAGCGGGCGATGTCGCCATAGCGCGGAGCCACGCCCTTCCGGGCCGCATAGCCGATGAAATCATCCACCAGCGTCCGGTCGCTGTCGAGCAGCGCTTCCAGCTGGTCGAGCGTCTGCACGGCATTCAAGGCCTCGCGGTGGCGGTCCGCATACTCGATCGTATAGCGGTAGAGGATGTTCCGTCCCACCACCTCGATGAAGTATTTCGTCACGTCGGTCGTGTCGGCCGGAACGAAGACGTCCGGCATGATGCCCCCGCCGCCGTAGACCACCTTCCCGCCCGGCGTCACCCGCTTGAGCGAGTCGGCGAAATGGATGCTGTCCGCCGAGAAGAACTCGTTGTTGCGGTAGCGGTTCACCAGGTCCTCCTCGTAGCTTGCGTCGTCGCCGATTGTGTAGGGTTTCTGGATCGAGCGGCCCGTGGGCGTATAGTAGCGTGCCGTCGTCAGACGCAACGCCGAACCGTCGCTGTAGGGAATCTGGCGCTGCACGAGTCCCTTGCCAAACGAACGACGCCCGATGATCGTACCCCGGTCGTTGTCCTGCAGCGCCCCGGCCAGGATCTCGCTCGACGAAGCACTCCCCTCGTCGATCAGGACGGCGACCTCCATCTCCTGAGCCGTACCCGTTCCGTCGGCGTATTCCCGCAACTGGCGGTGATGCCGGTCCTCCGTATAGACGATCAGTTGCCCTTCATGCAGGAACTCGTTGGCGACGCCGATCGCCTGGTCGAGAAATCCCCCCGAATTGCCCCGCAGGTCAAAGATCAGCTTCGTGACCCCCTCGCCGCGCAGCTTCGCCAGCGACTGTCGGATCTCCTCGTGCGTCGTCCGCGCAAACTGCCCCAGCTTAATATAGCCGATGCTGTCGGCGATCCGGAAGGCCGATTCGACGCTCTTGATCGGAATCACGCCCCGTTCGACCTCAACCCGCACCAGGTCGGAGATCCCCTGTCGTTCGAGTCCCAGGTGGACCTTCGAACCGCGGGGCCCGCGCAGGCGTTTGACAATCTGGTTCTGCGGGATCTTACGCCCGGCGACCAGCGAATCGTCGATCTCGATGATCCGGTCTCCGGCCTTCACGCCCGCCTTGTCGCTCGGACCCTGCGGAATGACGTTCAGCACGATCACCGTATCGGT
>CALUMM010000120.1 GCA_944321755.1 uncultured Alistipes sp. | reverse complement strand
CGAAACCGAAACTCATCACCGATAACGTCATGCACTACTGCCCGGGCTGCAGCCACGGCACGGTGCACAAACTCATCGCCGAGGTCATCGAGGAGATGGGACTCGAAGACCGTACCGTGGGTATTTCGCCCGTGGGGTGCTCGGTCTTCGCCTACAACTACATCGACATCGACTGGATCGAGGCGGCACACGGACGTGCCCTGGCCATTGCTTCGGCGGTGAAGCGGCTCTGGCCGGGGAACATGGTCTTCACGTATCAGGGCGACGGCGACCTGTCGGCGATCGGTACGGCGGAGACGATCCATGCGGCGGCGCGCGGCGAGAATGTCGTGGCGATCTACATCAACAACGCAATCTACGGCATGACGGGCGGCCAGATGGCCCCGACGACGCTGCTCGGGATGAAGACCTCGACGACGCCCTACGGCCGCGACCCGCGGCTGAACGGCTATCCGTACAAGATTGCCGAGATGATGGCGCATCTGGACGGTGCGACCTACATCACGCGGCAGAGCGTCCACACGGCGGCGAACGTGCGCAAGTGCAAGCGTGCGATCCGCAAGGCGTTCGAGAATGCGATGGCCGGGAACGGCTTCTCGCTGGTGGAGGTCGTGTCGACCTGCAACAGCGGCTGGAAACTCTCGCCCGTGGCGTCGAACCGCTGGCTGGAGGAGAACATGCTGCCCTACTATCCGCTGGGCGATATCAAGGACGTAAAAAAGGAGTAAAGCGATGAAAGAGACATTGATCATAGCAGGATTCGGAGGACAGGGCGTCCTCTCGATGGGCAAGATTCTGGCCTATTCGGGCGTGATGCAGGACTTCGAGGTGACCTGGATGCCCTCCTACGGTCCGGAGATGCGCGGCGGCACGGCGAACGTGACGGTGATCCTTTCGGACCGGAAGATTTCGTCGCCCATTGCGCACGAGTTCGACACGGCGATCATTCTGAACCAGCAGTCGATGGAGAAGTTCGAGCCGATGGTCAAGCCGGGGGGCGTGCTGATCTACGACACGAACGGCATTACGCGCCATCCGGTTCGCACGGACATTTCGGTCTACGCGATCGACGCGACGGCGGAGTGTGCGCGGATGGGCCAGGCGAAGCTGTTCAACACGATGATTTTGGGCGGTTACCTGAAGGTCTGCCCGGTGGTTGAGATGGAGAACGTGATGGTGGGGCTGAAGAAGTCCTTGCCGGAGCGGGCGTGGAAGATGCTTCCGCAGAACGAGGAGGCGATCCGCCACGGCGGCGAGATTATCCGCAAGGTGCGGTAAAGGTCCTGCCCCGGGGTCCTGCCTTTCTCTTCCTCAGAAAAGGTTCCGCCTGAACCTTCCCAAGAGAGAGGTCCCGGCGCGATCCTATTCCAAAGAGGTCCCGGCCCGATCTTCTTCCAAAAGAGGTCCCGCCCCCCGAACTCTCATTCGAACCCTTATACGAAAAAGCCCGGTCGGTCAGACCGGGCTTTTTGTGTGTCGAGAAGATCCGTCGGGATAGGTTTTACTGTTTTTCAAACCGGTACTGGAGAACGTCGCGCCAGCCTAAGAGCAGTTCCCGCACCGCAAGGCGCTTCTTCCCGGCAATTTGTAACTCTTCGAGGCGGATCCAGCCGTCGGCACACGCCACCCGGATAAAACTCCGCCCGTCGCTCTCCACCGTGCCGCAGGCCGCGCCTTCGTGCGCCCCGGCTTCGAACTTCGCCGCGAAGATCTTCGCCGTCTGCTCCTCGTCCGACCCGGCACGGTACATCGCCGTCCAGGCAGCCGGATAGGGTGACAACCCGCGGATGAAATCCACGATCCGCTTGCCCGGCCAGCTCCAGTCGATGCGGCAATCCTCCTTGAAGATCTTCGGTGCCGGGCGCAGCGTCGCTTCGTCAATCCCCTGCTGCTCGATCGGCTCGATCTTCCCCGAGGCGATCCGCTCCACGGTATCGAGAACCAGCCCGGTGCCCACCTCCATGAGCCGTTCGTACATCGTGCCGATGGTATCCTCCGCGCCGATCGGTACGCGGATCTGCCCGATGATAGCCCCCTTGTCGATTTCGTGGTTCAGCAGGAAGGTCGTGACGCCGGTTTCGGTCTCGCCGTTGATGATCGCCCAGTTGATCGGTGCGGCGCCCCGGTACTGGGGCAGCAGCGAGGCGTGGAGGTTGAAGGTCCCCAGGCGCGGCATGGCCCAAACCACCTCGGGCAGCATCCGGAAGGCGATTACGATCCCCAGATCGGGCTGCCAGGCCCGCAGTGCCTCGATGAATTCCGGGTCGCGGAGCTTCACGGGCTGCAGGACGGGCAATCCCAATTCGCGGGCGGCGATCTTCACGTCGCTTTCGTGCATCCGCTGTCCGCGTCCGGCGGGTTTATCGGGTGTCGTGACGACCCCCACGACGTTATAACCGTCGGCGACCAGTGCCCGCAGCGACGGCACGGCAAACTCCGGCGTGCCCATGAAGACGATGCGCAAATCCTTGCCGCTCATACCCTACTCCTTTTTCAGCCCCAACGTATGATGCATCCGCTCCTGTTTGGTCTCCAGATAGTGCTCGTTGTAGGGGTTCGGAGCGATAACGATCGGTACGATCTCGTCGATCTGCAGTCCGTATCCCTCCAGCCCGGCGCGTTTGAGCGGGTTGTTGGTCATCAGCCGCATGTGGCGGATGCCCAGCTCGCGGATGATGCTCGCCCCGACGCCGTAGTCGCGCTCGTCGGCCTTGAATCCCAGCTTGATGTTCGCGTCCACGGTGTCAAAACCTTCATCCTGAAGCTTGTAGGCGTGGATCTTGTTGCAGAGTCCGATGCCGCGCCCCTCCTGGTTGAGGTAGACGATGGCGCCGCGGCCCTCCTTTTCGATCATCTGCATTGCGCGGTGGAGCTGCTCGCCGCAGTCGCAGCGGTACGAGCCGAAGATGTCGCCCGTGGCGCACGACGAGTGGACGCGCACCAGCACGGGTTCATCCTCCGACCACTCCCCTTTCGTGAGCGCCACGTGCTCCACGCCGTTGGACTTCTGGCGGAAGGGCGTGATCTTGAAGTCTCCCCAGGCCGTGGGCAGCGGAACCGTGACGCCCTTTTCGATGATCGACTCCTCCTTGAGGCGGTAGGCGATCAGCGAGGCGATGGAGATGATCTTCAGACCGAACTTGCGGGCCTTTTCGATGAGCTGCGGGAGGCGTGCCATCGTGCCGTCCTCGTTCATGATCTCGATCAGGGCTCCGGCGGGCTGCAGCCCGGCCAGGCGTGCCAGGTCGATCGTCGCCTCGGTGTGGCCCGGGCGCCGCAGCACGCCCTTCTCCCGGGCCCGCAGCGGGTTGATATGTCCGGGGCGTCCCAGATCGGTGGGTTTCGTCGTGGGGTCGGCCAGGGCCCGGATCGTGGCGGCGCGGTCGTGGATCGAGACACCCGTGGTGCAGTCGTGGCCCAGCAGGTCGACCGTCACGGTGAAGGGCGTTCCGAGCAGCGAGGTGTTGTTCTCCTCCATCATGTTGAGTCCCAGCTCCTCGCAGCGTTTCTCCGACAGCGGGGCGCAGAGGACGCCGCGACCCTCCTTGAGCATGAAATTGACGATCTCGGGGGTGATTTTCTCCGCGGCGACGATGAAGTCGCCCTCGTTTTCACGGTCTTCGTCATCGACGACGATTACGATCCTGCCGTTGCGGAAGTCCTCGACGACCTCCTCCACACTGTTCAATATCGTCTCTTTAGCCATTGCGTTTATTGCGTTTTTTGAATTTGATCGTATTTTTCAGTTTTCCGAACAGCGGCCCCGTCTTCGCCTCCACCTTCTCGCGGAGGGCCTTGAGCTTGCCGGCATACCAGTCCGTATCGAGCAGCGCGGAGTCGTTCGTGGCCTTGTAGGTGAGGTAGACGGCGATGGGCGTGAGGATGAAGGTCGAGATCCACATGCCGTAGATGGCATCCCAAGTCCCCTCCTTGGCCATCTTCTCGCCCGTGAGGCTGATGACGTAGTAGATCACGAAGAAGATCACCGACACGACGACCGGAAGTCCCAGACCGCCGCGGCGGATGATCGCCCCGAGGGGTGCGCCGATCAGGAAGAAGATCAGGATCGACACCGGGAGCGAGATCTTGCGGTGCCACTCGATCTTCGAACGGTACAACTGGTTGAGGGCCTCCTTGGCCGTCGACTCGTCGAAGGCGAACATGTTCCGCGAGTTCTTGGCCAGCGTGCGGGCCTGGTTCCAGACCTTCTCCTTCTCGCGGGTTGGGAGCCAGGGGAGCGAATCCGTGGCAAGCAGGTCGCGGTAGTTGCTCTTGTCGACCTGCAGGCTGTCGGGCAGCGGCAGTACGGTGTTGTCGCGCACGAAGATCTGCTCCTTCAGAAGGGGTTCGTAGGAGGTTGTCGTGGCGTCGTTGACCCGGATTTCGAGCGAGTCGATATCGTGCTGGAGTTCGTTGATGTTCTTGGTCTGGGCGTTGGTGAACATGTCGGCGTCGGAGCGTCCCATGGCGAAGCCGTCCATCGGGATGACCTGCTTCTGGAGGTCGAAGGTGTGGTGGCGCAGGGCGCTCTTCGTGAACCACTGGCTGTTGCGGGTCTGCTCGTAGGTTTCGCCGTGGTAGAGCGTCACGAGCAGGTATTTCTTGTCGTCCGAGAGGCGGATGTAGCCCGAATCGGCCACGATGGTGTTCATGTTTCCGTTGGCCGCGCGGTTGTCGTAGATCAGCACGTCGGTGAGCAGGTGCGTTTCGGGGTCCTGGTGGCTCACGCGGATCGACATGTTGTCGATGCCGTTGAAAAAGAGGCCGTCCTGGAATTCGAGGCTCTGTTTCTGCTGGCGGATGTCGTAGATGATGCTGAACATCTTCTTGTTGGAGTACGGCACCAGGTTGTTCGAGATGAAGAAGCTCCCCACGGCGATGAATCCCACGACGATGATCAGCGGTTTGGTGATCTGCACGAGCGACATGCCGGCGGACTTCATGGCCAGCAGCTCGTAGTTTTCGCCGAGGTTGCCCATGGTCATGATCGCGGCGAGCAGCATCGAGAGCGGCAGTCCCATGGGGATCATGTTGGCCATGGCGTAGGACATCAGCTCGATGATGATTCCGGCGCTGAGTCCCTTTCCGACCAGTTCGTCGATGTAGCGCCACACGAAGTTCATCATCAGCACGAACATGACGATGAAGAACGTGAGGATCATAGGCCCCAGGTAGGCTTTCAGGACGAGTTTATGGATGGTCTTCATGCCGGGGTTTCGGTTTTTTCTGCGACAAAGATAGGAGTTTTACCGATACGAGCGCCAGGGTGAGTGTAAATATTATGGCGGCGCCGGGCGGGACTTCGAGGTGGTAGCTGACGAGGAGCCCGGCGATGTTCCCGACGACGGCGACGACGGGGGCCGCGAGCGCCAGCGTGCGGTAGGAGCGGGCCAGGGTGTTGACGATCACGACGGGCATGGTAATCAGCGAGATGAGCAGCACGATACCCATGATGCGGATCGAGAGGACGATCGTCACGGCGATGAGCGCGGCCATCAGGTAGGAGATCAGGCGTGTGGGGATGTTTCGCGAACGGGCGAATTCGCGGTCGAAGGCGACGTACATCACGGGCCTTAGCCACAGCAGGGCTCCGATGACGACGACGGCCGTCAGCAGGGCCAGGGCCATGACGTCGCCTCGGGTGACGGTGATGATGCTGCCGAAGAGGTAGGCTGCGAGGTCGCCGGAGGTGTAGCCGGGCCTGAGGCTCATGAAGAGTGCCCCGAGGGCCATGCCCACGGACCAGATGATTCCGATGGCGGAGTCTTCGCGGATGCGGCCGCGGCTGCCGGCCCACTCGATGCCGAGGGCCGAGAGGACGGCGAAGATCATCGCTCCGGCAATGGGGTTTGCTCCGGCCCAGAAAGCGATGCCGAGGCCGCCGAACGAGGCATGGGTGATGCCGCCGGCGAGGAACACCATGCGGCGGCATACGACGTATGTGCCTATCAGTCCGCACGTGATGCCCGAAAGTATGCAGGCGGCGAGTGCGTTTGAGAGATAGCCGTATTGGAAGACGTCGCTGAAAAACTCCATGCTGTGTCGGTATTGCGTGCAAATTTACGCTTTTTT
>CALUMM010000119.1 GCA_944321755.1 uncultured Alistipes sp. | reverse complement strand
TAGCGGATGTCCGAGTCGTGGATCGTCGAGATGCCGTAGGTGAAGATCCGCTCCGGGGCGACGTAGGTTCCCAGGGCGTGCACGGTGATGATCACCAGCTTGAAGAGCGAGTCGTATCCCTCGATGTCGAACGAGGGGTCGCTCTCGGCGAAGCCCAGGGCCTGTGCCTGTGCCAGCGCATTGGCGTAGGAGTCCTTGTGGTCGAAGACCCGTGAGAGGATGTAGTTCGACGAGCCGTTCAGGATACCCTTCACTTCGAGCAGCAGGTCGTTGTCGTAATACTCTTCGAGGTTGCGGATCACGGGGATCGAACCGCACGACGAGGCGTCGTAGAGCAGCGCTACGCCGCGGGTCTTCTGGATCTCGATCAGCTCCGGGAGGTGGTGGGCCAGCATGGTTTTGTTGCCCGACACGACGGGGATTCCGCGCAGCATGGCGCGTTTGACGATGTCGTAGGCCGCACGGGCGTCGTCGATCACCTCGACGACGAGGTTCACGTTCTGGTTGTCGAGGATCTCGTCCACCGAGGTGGTGAACAACGACGGGTCGACCTCCACCTTGCGGGGTTTGTGCGGGTCGCGGACGCAGATCTTCACGATCTGGGCGTGGGCGTTCTTCGATTTGCGCACCACCTCGTAGATGCCCTGTCCGACGACGCCGAATCCGAACAGTCCGATTTTGATTTTCGTCATAGCTGTATGCGTTTGTTGTTTGTTGACCGGGTTGTTCACGCCTCTCCCTCCAGGAACGGAAGCAGCAGGGCGTTGAGCTGTTCGTATTCGACGAGGAATCCGTCGTGGGCGAACGGCGAGTCGATTTCGCGGTAGAGGCTGCCGGGGATCTGCCCGTGCAGGCGGCGCATCTCCGCGGGGGTGAAAATGATGTCGGTGGTGATCCCCACGACCAGCGTCCGGGCCCGGATCCGGCGGAGGGCCGCCTCCACGCCGCCGCGCCCGCGTCCCACGTCGTGGGTGTCGAAGGCGTCGAGGATCGCATGGTACGAATAGGCGTTGTAGCGGCGGCAGAGCTTTTCGCCCTGATACTGCTGGTAGGTGCAGGCGCGGTGCTGCGGGGGGTTCTCCTCGCGGTCCTGCTGCGTGAGGTTGTAGCCCTCGGGGCCGCGGTAGCTCAGCAGCCCCAGCGCGCGCGCCGCCGCAAGGCCCTTCATCCCGGCATCGGGGCGCTCCTCGCCCCACGTCGCGTCGGCTTCGATGGCCATGCGCTGCGTTTCGTCGATGGCGATGTTCCAGGGCGAGGCCTTGGCATCGGTGGCGATCAGCGCCAGCCGTTCGATCCGCTCGGGCTCCATGACGGCCCACTCCACGGCCTGGAATCCCCCGACCGAACTCCCCACCAGCAGGGCGATCCGCCCCACCCCCAGCGCCTCGGCCAGCAGGCGGTGCGCCCGCACGATGTCGCGGATCGTGAAGGGCGGGAACGTCCCGTACCACGGACGTCCCGTTGCGGGGTTGACGTGCAGCGGCCCCGTTGTACCGTAGTGCGAGCCGAGGATGTTGGCGCAGACCACGAACCAGCGCTCCGGATCGAGGAACCGCCCCTTCTCGACCGTGTGGGGCCACCAGTCGGCGACCTCCGAATTGGCCGTCAGGGCGTGGCAGACCCACGCCACGTTGTCCCGTGCGGCATTCATCCGCCCGTAGGTGTGGTAGGCGATGCGCAATTCGGACAGCGTGTGTCCCGTCTCCAGTTCGAAGGGCCCGGGGGCCGTGTAGATCTGCGGATCCATGATGCGGGGGTTCTGAGGCTTGTTCTGGGGCTATTTTACATGGGCGAAGGCCTGTTCGAAATCGTCGATCAGGTCCTCGACGTTTTCCAGTCCGAGCGAGATGCGCAGCATCGTGGGCGTCACGCCCGCCGCTGCGAGGTCTTCGTCGCTCAACTGCTTGTGGGTCGTCGAGGCCGGGTGTGTCACCACGGTGATCGAGTCGCCGATCATCGTCATGTTTGCGGCCAGGTGCAGCGACTCCACAAAGCGCACGGTGCTCTCCAGCGTCCCTTTCAGTTCGATGGTGAAGATCGCCGAGGCCCCGAACCGGTAGTATTTCCGGGCGTTGTCGTGGCTCGGATGGGTGTCGAATCCCACGTAGCTGACCGTTTTGACCTTGGGATGGCGGCGGCAGTATTCGGCCAGCCTTCGGGCCGACTCCACCTCGTGCCTTACGCGCAGCGAGAGGGTCTCCAGCCCGATGAGCATCAGGTAGGAGTCGAACGGCGAGGGCGCGCAGCCCAGGTCGCGCAGCCCGTCGACGCGGCACTTCACCACAAATGCCGCATTTCCGAACGTCTCGTAGAGATTCAGCCCGTGATACCCTTCCGAGGGACCGTCGATCTGCGGGAACTTGCCGTTGGCCCAGTTGTAGTTGCCTCCGTCGACGATCACGCCGCCGAGCGTCGTGCCGTGGCCGTTGATCCACTTCGTCGCGGAGTCCACGACGATGTTCGCACCCCACTCGAAGGGGTTGCAGAGGTAGCCTGCGGCTCCGAACGTGTTGTCCACCACGAACGGGACATCCCGCCGCCGGGCCAGTTCGCCCAGCGCCTCCAGATCGGGCACCGTGCAGGTCGGGTTACCCATGCTCTCGGCATAGATCATCCGCGTGCGGTCGTCGATCAGCGGTTCGAAATCCGCGGCCTGTTCGCTTGCGGCCATGCGGCAGTCGATGCCCAGGCGCCGCAGCGTCGTGCGCAGCAGGTTGTGGGTGCCGCCGTAGAGGTAGGGCGAAACGACGATGTTGTCGCCCGCGGCGGCCAGCGAGAGCGTCGTCACGAGGATCGCCGACATCCCCGACGAGACGGCCAGGGCCCCGACGGCTCCGTAGAGTGCGGCGATGCGCTCCTCGAAGGCTGCGGTCGTGGGGTTCTGCAGCCGCGTATAGATGTTTCCGGCCTCGCTCAGGTCGAAGAGCCGTGCGGCATGGTCGCAGCTCCGGAAGCGATAGGCCGCCGTAGGCCAGATCGCGATGCCGCGCGAACCCGTAGGTTCGTCGGGGTTGAGTCCGGCATGGATCTGCCGCGTTTCGAATCGGTAATTTCTGGTATCCATTTTTCGGTTTCTGTTGCGTTCGTTCATGAAAAAATCCGACTTCTCGGGAAGCCGGATCGTCTTGTTTCTGCACACGAAAAAACTACACCCGGCAAATTCGGCTGCACATGCACATGACCATCATCATCGTCCCGAAGGAGACCATGCCGGTGTTCATCCGATATGTGGTCCGTGCATCCATGTTCCGAGATTTTCTCGTGCTCGACAGGTGCAAATATAGGAAAAGATTTCAAGAAATGCAAGATCTCCGGGCAAATCCCCAAAGAAAAGCTCCGCACCCTGTAATGTGCGGAGCTTTTCTTCATCCGAAGTTTCCGTTTCGGACGCTTGGGGGCTTCACGCCCGGCGGTCGATCATCTCGATGCCCTGGCGGGTTGCCGCACCGCGCAGGATCGTGCGGCAGAAGAGACTCACCTCCTCCTGCGAAGCGCCGTTCAGCCGCAGGTCGAGCAGTGCACCCATCAACTGGTCGGCGAATGCCGTGGCGTCGATCTCCGGCAGGAGCAGCTCCTGTTTGCGGCAGTTGTCGAGATGCAGGACCAGCTCCTTGTGCCAGAATTCGCGCTGTTCGTCGTAATGCTCCGCGAAGACCACCTTGCGGCGCAGATCCGACAGGAAACTGTGATCCACCCGATAGAGATTCTCGATGTACTCGTTCATCAGGCGGACGGTCTTTTGCAGCGGATTCCCGCTCCGGCGTTTGCGGCAGGCGACGACCCGTTCCTGTTGCTGGTTCCGCATGGCGTTGAGACACGTCATGATCAGGTCGTTCTTGTCGGCGAACATTTCGTAGAGGGTGCGTTTGGAGATCCCCAGCGTCTGCGCGATCTCATCCACCCTTACGGCACGGATGCCGTATCGGGCGATGAACTCCTGCGTCGTGCGGATGATCTCCTCTCTGGTCGCTCCCCGTTTCATTTCTGCTCCTCCCCGGTTGTCAGGTCACGGCCTCCGCCGAGTGCCTGGTAGAGGTTGACGGCGCCCTGAATCTCGTCGAAGCGGTCGGCGATCTGCGACAACTGGGCCGAGAGCAGCGACTGCTGGGCGGTCAGGACTTCGAGGTAGGTCGTCGTACCGTGCTGCATGAGCAGTTCCGTGGACTCCACGGCACGCTCCAGCGCCTCGATCTGACGCATCCGCAGGTCGGCTTTCGCACGCGCCGACTGGCTCTGCGTCAGGGCGTTGTTGACCTCGGCTCCGGCGTTGAGCAGCGCCTGCTGGAACGCAAGACGCGACTCCTCCTGCTGGGCCTTGGCGATCTTCACCTGTGCCCGGTTGGCGTTGGCATTGAAGATCGGCTGCAGGAGCGATGCGGCGGCATTCCAGATCATCTTGCCCGGATCGACAATCCCGGCCCCGCTGTTGTTGGTCCAGCCGAGCGTACCGCTCAGCGTGATCGACGGATAGAGGGCCGATCGTGCGCTGGCCGTGGCATAGTAGGACTGCATGAGCGAGTATTCGGCCTGCCGGATGTCGGGACGGTTCGCGAGCATCTGCAGGGGCACGCCGACGGCCAGCGTCTGAGGCATCTGCTGGTCGGCCAGCTCCCCGCGGGCAATCGTGTGGGGAGCCTCGCCCAGCAGCGAGCAGAGGCTGTTTTCGGTCTGCGTGCGCTGGTAGGCCAGATCGTGCAGCGAGGCTTCGATCGAGAGCGTGTTGGCCTCGTACTGGGCCACGGCGGCCTCATTGGCCAGTCCCGCCTGCTTCATGGCCTGCATCATCTCGACGCTCTGACGCCATTTGGCAGCCGTCTCTTCGGTCACGTCGTACTGGCTGTCGAGCATCAGCAGCGTGTAGTAGAGATTTGCCACGCTGGCGATGAGTTGCGTCTTGACGGCCTGTTCGTACTCCTGGCTCTGCAGGTAGAGTGCCTTGGCCTTACGCTTGGCATTCGTCAGACCGTTGAAGATGTCGACCTGCCAGCTGGCCTGGACCGGAATCGAATAGGTTTTCGTCGGGGTTGCGCCGTCGAAGCTGCTCAGCGAGCCCTGCGGTGCGAAGTTGAACGACGGCAGGTAGGCCAGGCGCGCCGATTTGAGCGTCGCCTCGGCCTCCTTGACGCGCCAACCGGCCGATTGCAGGTCGGTATTGCTCTCCAGGGCCTGTTCGATGAGCGCCTGCAGCTGCGGATCGGTGAACATCTCCTGCCAGCTCAGATCGCCCAGGGTCGTCGAATCGGCCGTTTCGGCCGTACCGTAGAGTCCGTCGGTCATCACCTCCGGACGGGTGTAGGGTTTGTAGATGCCGCAGCCCGTCATGGCGGCTGCCGCAAGTATGATGATGGTTTTTCTCATGGTGTTACTCCTCCTCTTTCTCGTTTTTAACCTCTTCCAGTTCGGCGCGGACCGCCCATTGGGGATCGGGATCGAACTCCAGGGGTTTGAGTTTCTCCTGAAGCGTCTCGAAGACGATGAACAGCGTCGGCACGAGGAACAGCAGCGCCAGCGTTCCGACGATCATACCGCCCACGACGCCCGAACCGAGGGTCGAGTTTCCGTTGGCACCCACACCGTGCGACAGCACCAGCGGGATCATACCGAAGACGCAGGTCAGCACCGTCATCAGGATCGGGCGCAGACGGGCCTTGGCGGCCGAAACGGCAGCCTGCGTGAGGCTCATGCCCGCACGTCGGCGGTCGGCGGCGTATTCGGTGATCAGGATGGCGGTTTTCGACAGCAGTCCGATCAGCATGATGATACCCGTTTGGAGATAGATGTTGTTTTCGAGTCCCATGATCTTGGCCAGCAGGAACGAGCCCATCAGACCGCACGGCACGGCCAGAATCACGGCGAACGGCAGCAGGAAGCTCTCGTAGAGGGCGCTCAGGATCAGGTAGATCAGCAGGATGCAGATTCCGAAGATGATGATCGTGTTGCTGCCGGTCTGGGCCTCCTCACGGGTGATGCCGTCGAATTCGTATCCGTATCCGTGCGGGAGCACCTCGGCGGCAACCTCCTGGATGGCCTTGATGGCGTCACCCGACGAATAGCCGTCGGCGGCCGTACCGTTCACGGCGATCGAGTTGTAGAGGTTGAA
>CALUMM010000118.1 GCA_944321755.1 uncultured Alistipes sp. | reverse complement strand
CCGATTTTGCGTGTCGTGAGACACGCCGAGTATAAACCAAACCAATACGTTATGAAAAAACTTTTCCTTGTTCTGGCTGCCGCAGCCATCGCTTCGGGCGCCTATGCCGAGGGGTATCAGGTGAACAACATGTCGGCCAAACAGACCGGTATGGGACATGTCGGTACGGCCATGAAACTGAACTCGGAATCCATCTACTTCAACCCGGCCGCCACGGCTTTCCAGAAGGGCAAGTTCCATATTTCGGCCGGTTTCACGGGCATTCTCTCGGACGTGACGTACCGTTCGCTCCCGACGGTGGAGAACGGATACCAGAGCGGTCCGGCCGAGAATTCGGACAACAAGCTCTCGACGCCGCTGCACGTCTACTTCAACTATAAGCCCACGGAACGGCTGGCCGTAGGCGTAGGCTTCTACACGCCGGACGGTTCGTCGATGAACTGGGGCAGCAACTGGTCGGGGGCTCACCTGATCCAGGAGATCAACCTGGCGGCCTATACGGTACAGCCGACGGTTTCGTTCAAGCTTTGCGACCGTCTGTCGATCGGTGCCGGACTGATGATCACGTGGGGCAACTTCGACCTGTCGCGCTCGATGCTCTCGAAAACGACACGCCAGGGGCTGATCGCCTCGATGCTCGATCCGAAAATCGAACAGCTCAACGCAGCCATCGGCAGCGGGCTTCTCACGGGCGATGCGCTTGCGCAGGCCCAGGCCACGCTGCAGCTGCTTCAGGGCGGCAAAGGCTACCTGGAAAGCACCATGGACCAGTCGATCGTAGCGGCCCGCCTCGAAGGCAATGCCAACGTGGCAGTAGGCGTGAATGCGGGTATCCTGTGGGACATCACCGATCAATGGTCGCTGGCCATGAGCTACCGTTCGCGGATGAACATGAAGGTGGACCGCGGGCACGCCGCGCTGAACATCGCCCCGCAGGCTGCGGCCCTGATCCAGCAGTTGGGACAGTTGAACCCCGGCTCGGAGCTGATCCCGGGTCTGGACAAGGGGACGTTCCACACCGAGCTTCCGCTTCCGACGACCGTGACATGGGGCGTTTCGTTCCGTCCGACCCGGCAATGGGAGTTTGCCGTCGACCTGCAATGGGTCGGCTGGTCGGCCTACGAGTCGCTGAACGTCTCGTTCAATGAAAAAGAGCTGGGCATCAAGGACATCTACTCGGTGAAGAACTATTCGAATACGCTGGCCTTCCGTTTCGGAGGTCAGTACCGGGCAACGGACTTCCTGACGGCCCGTATGGGTATGTATGTCGACGAGAGCCCCGTAAGCAGCGACTACCTGAATCCGGAGACCCCTTCGATGACGAAAGTGGCCTATACGGCGGGTCTGAGTCTCCGTCCCACGCGCTTCATGTCGGTGGATCTGGCCTACTGCTACGTCTCGTCGGCCGATCCCGAGCGGACGGGCTCCTATCCGATCTACGGGTACCAGAGCGGGCAGCTCGAAGAGGTATTTTCGGGGAACTACAAGCTTCACGCCCATGTATTCTCGGTCGGAGTAGGATTCAGTTTCTAAAAACGGAAAAATTCGTTATCTTTGCGGAGCGCTTCCCGGGGGAGGTGCTCCGCAAGTTTTTTCGGCCTCATAGTTCAAGGGATAGAACGAGGGTTTCCTAAACCCTAAATTCGCGTTCGAGTCGCGGTGGGGCTACCAAGGGGGGGGCAGAGAAGGCCACGGAAGAGGGCCGCAGAAGAGGGCCGCAGAAGAAGATCACAGGGGGGGGGTAAGCCGTCCCTTTTTTGGCTGCGGAGACGGGGCTTCCGCTCCGCCGCAAAAGGAATCGGGAGGTGTGGACACCTCCTTTTTTCATGAATTTTACGTATCTTTGCGCCACCAAGAACAGAGGAGAGATGGAATCGCTGAAAGAACTCTACAAGATCGGGAACGGTCCTTCGAGCAGCCACACGATGGGTCCGAAACGGGCTGCGGAACGCTTTGCGGAGCGTTGCCGGGAGGTTGACGCCTACCGCGTGACGCTTTACGGCTCGCTGGCCGCGACGGGCAAGGGACACCTCACGGACGTGGCGATCCGTTCGGTGCTGGAGCCCGTCGCCCCGACGGAGATTGTCTGGAAACCCGAGATCACCCTCCCCTTCCACCCGAACGGGATGCTCTTCGAGGGGTTGAAGGAGGGTGCGACGGTCGATTCGTGGACGATCTACAGCATCGGCGGCGGGGCGCTGGCCAACGAGACGTCGCGGCTGGAGGTCCCGCAAAGCATCTACCCGATGACGACGATTGCGGAGATCAAGGAGTGGTGCTACCGCGAGGGCAAGACCTACTGGGAGTATGTGAACGACTGCGAAGGCCCCGAAATCTGGGACTATCTCGATACGATCTGGACCTCGATGTGCGAAACGATCCAGCGGGGGCTGAACAACGACGGCGTGCTTCCCGGGGGGTTGAAGGTGGCCCGCAAGGCGTCGACCTATTTCGTGAAGTCGAAGAGCTATACGGGTTCGCTGGCTTCGCGGGCGAAGATCTACGCCTATGCGCTGGCGACCTCCGAGGAGAACGCCTCGGGCGGCATCGT
This sequence comes from uncultured Alistipes sp., assembly GCA_944321755.1. Taxonomy (GTDB): domain Bacteria; phylum Bacteroidota; class Bacteroidia; order Bacteroidales; family Rikenellaceae; genus Alistipes. The sequence goes on along the minus strand of CALUMM010000118.1, from coordinate 3,561 downwards.
GGTAACGGCCCCGACATGCGGATCGAGCGGGGTGGTGCCGGCAGTGCTCTACCACCTGTCCACGTCGCGGGATTTCCTGCGGATCCGGATCCTGCGGGCGCTGGCCACGGCGGGGCTTTTCGGCAACGTGGCGAAGACGAACTCCTCGATTTCGGGTGCCGAGGTCGGGTGTCAGGGTGAGGTGGGCGTAGCGTGCGCCATGGCAGCCGCCGCAGCGTGCCAGCTCTTCGGCGGGACACCCTCGCAGATCGAGTACGCCGCCGAAATGGGGTTGGAACACCATCTGGGACTGACGTGCGATCCGGTTTGCGGGCTGGTTCAGGTTCCGTGCATCGAGCGGAACGCCATCGCGGCGGCCCGGGCCCTGGATGCGAACTTCTACGCGACGCTGTCGGACGGCGCCCATCTGGTCTCCTACGACAAGGTTGTGGAGGTGATGAACGAGACGGGCCACAACCTGCCGAGTCTCTACCGCGAAACGGCCGAAGGGGGACTTGCCAAGCGTTACGACCGCAAATAATGGAGGTCCGGAACGGAAAGGTGCTTCTGAAATCGGCAGCCGTCTGGCTGGCCATCGTTCCGTGCGCGATTCTCAACGGCGCCTTGCGGGAAGGTGTGCTCCGTCCCATACTGGGCGAATCCGTTGCCCTGCCGGTCAGCGGGCTGTTGCTGATGGGCATCATCCTGCTGCTCTCCTGGCTGTTTATCCCGCGTCTGAACACACAAGGCCATCCGATCCCCGTCTGGAGAATCGGCTTGTTGTGGGTCGCACTGACTGTTGCTTTCGAAACGGGCTCGGGCATTGCACAGGGAGCCGATCTCAGCGCGTTGCTTCACAACTACGACATGAGCCACGGCAACCTTTGGCCGCTTGTCGTTCTGTTCAGCGGATGTGCTCCGCGCCTGGCTCTCTGGCTCCGGCATTGAACCGTCCCAACCCGATGGCACCGGCCATCCGCCCTACCCTCCTCTCTTTCACAAATTCCCGGCCCCATTCGGCTCGGGTCTGAAACCCCTCCTTTCCGCCACCTCCGCACGGGGTTTCGGCACGCATGGTTTCGACCGCCTCGGCCACACAAAAAATCCCCTCTCCTGCATGGAGAGGGGATTTTTCATGCTGACAAGAACCGGAAGCGCTCTCCACGGGAGAGCCTGCCTCCAGCCCGGCCGTTACTGAGCCATCTGGAGATTCTCCAGATCGGACTTGGCACCGACCACCAGATCGTCGTACTCGCGCAGACCCGTACCGCCGGGGATCAGGTGACCGCAGATGACGTTCTCCTTGAGGTTCTCCAGCGGGTCGACCTTGGCCTGAATGGCGGCTTCGTTGAGGACCTTGGTGGTCTCCTGGAACGATGCCGCGGAGATGAAGCTCGACGTCTGGAGTGCAGCGCGGGTAATACCCTGCAGCACCTGGGTCGAGGTTGCGGGCACGATGTCACGCACCTGAACGGGGCGCAGGTCGCGGCGTTTGAGGCTGGAATTCTCGTCGCGGAGCTTGCGCAGCGAGACGATCTGTCCGGGCTGCAGCGCCGTGGAGTCGCCGGCATCCGTCACGACGACCTTGTCGTAGAGTTCGTCGTTGACATCCATGAACTCCCACTTGTCGACGATCTGATCCTCGAAGAAGCGGGTGTCTCCCGGATCCTCGATCTTGACCTTCGACATCATCTGGCGGACGATCACCTCGAAGTGCTTGTCGTTGATCTTCACGCCCTGCATACGGTAGACCTCCTGAACCTCGTTGACGATATACTCCTGCACCTTCGTGGGACCGAGGATGTTGAGGATATCGCTCGGGGTGATGGCGCCGTCCGAGAGCGGGCTTCCGGCCTTGACGTAGTCGTTCTCCTGGACGATGATCTGACGCGACAGCGGCACGAGATAGCGTTTCACATCGCCCTGTTTCGAGGTGATGATGATCTCGCGGTTACCGCGCTTGATCTTTCCGAAGGTCACCTCGCCGTCGATCTCCGAGACGATGGCGGGGTTCGACGGGTTGCGGGCCTCGAAGAGCTCCGTAACACGCGGCAGACCTCCGGTGATATCGCCTCCGGACTTGCCGACGGCGCGCGGGATCTTGATCAGGATATCTCCGGCCTTGATCCGGGCGTTGTCCTTGATGACGATGTGGGCCGAGACGGGCAGGTTGTACTGCTTGACCTCCTCGCCCTCCTTGTTCTGGATCTTGATGACGGGGTTCTTGGTCTTGTCCTTGGACTCGATGACGACCTTTTCCGAAAGACCGGTCTGTTCGTCGCGTTCGTCGCGGTAGGTAACGCCCTCGATGATGTTCTCGTAGACGGCGCGGCCCTCGTACTCCGAAATGATGACGGCGTTGTAGGGGTCCCACTCGCAGATCAGGTCGCCCTTCTTGACCTCGACACCGTCCTCCATGTAGAGCGTGGCGCCATAGGGCAGGTTGTGCGTATAGAGTACGATTTCGGTCTTGGGATCGACGATCCGGAACTCCGACTGACGCGAAATGACGATATCGATAGGCTCACCGGCGGCATTCTTGCCCTTGACGGTGCGCAGTTCGTCGATCTCCAGACGTCCTTCGTACTTCGAGATGACGTTGGTCTCGACGGCCGTGCCGCCGGCCACGCCACCGACGTGGAACGTACGGAGGGTCAGCTGCGTACCCGGCTCGCCGATGGACTGAGCGGCGATGACGCCGACGACTTCGCCCTTCTGGACCATGCGGGCCGTAGCGAGGTTGCGGCCGTAGCACTTGGCGCAGACGCCGCGGCGGGACTCGCAGGTGAGCACCGAACGGATTTCGACGGACTCCAGGGGCGACTTCTCGATGGCCTCGGCGATCGACTCGGTGATCTCCTCCCCGGCCTTGCACATCACCTCGCCGGTCAGCGGGTGGATGACGTCGTTCAGGGCCACACGTCCGAGGATGCGGTCGTAGAGCGTCTGCACGACATCGTCGTTGCGCTTGATGGCCGTAGCGGTCAGACCGCGGAGCGTCCCGCAGTCCTCCTCGTTGATGATGACATCCTGGGCCACATCGACCAGACGACGGGTCAGATAACCGGCGTCGGCGGTCTTCAGGGCGGTATCGGCCAGACCCTTGCGGGCGCCGTGCGTCGAGATGAAGTATTCGAGCACCGAAAGTCCCTCCTTGAAGTTCGAGAGGATCGGGTTTTCGATAACCTGCTGACCGCCCTCGACACCGGACTTCTGCGGTTTGGCCATCAGACCTCGCATACCGCTCAGCTGACGGATCTGCTCCTTGGAACCACGGGCTCCGGAGTCGAGCATCATGTAGACGGGGTTGAAGCCGTCGTCATCGCGGACGAGCGTATCGATCACGGCCTTGGTCAACTTGGTATTGATGTTGGTCCAGACGTCGATGATCTGGTTGTAACGCTCGTTGTTGGTGATCAGACCCATGTTGTAGTCCTCCATGATGGCGTCGGCGCGGTCGTAACCCTCCTGGACGAGTTTCTCCTTCTCCTGGGGGATGATCACGGCATCGAGGTTGAACGACAGACCGCCCTGGAAGGCCATCTTGTAACCCATGTCCTTGATGTCGTCGAGGAAGTTGGC
>CALUMM010000117.1 GCA_944321755.1 uncultured Alistipes sp. | reverse complement strand
TTGGGCTTCTCGCCCGGGTTGTAGAGCGTCGTGGGGTGGAACTGGATGAACTCCATGTTCTCGGTGATGGCCTTGGCACGGTGGCACATGGCGATGCCGTCACCAGTGGCCACGACGGGGTTCGAGGTCGAGGAGTAGACGTTGCCGCAGCCTCCCGTGGCCACGATCGTGAATTTCGAGAGCATCGTCTCGATTTCGTTCGTGTCGAGGTTCAGCACGTAGGCTCCGAAGCAGGCCAACCCGCGCGTGTGGCGCGTGACGAACTCGCCCAGGTGGTGCTGCGTAAGCAGGTCGATGGCGAAGTGGTGCTCCAGGACCGTGATGTTCGGGTGCTTGCGGACCGACTCCACCAGGGCGCGTTCGATCTCGGCGCCCGTGAGGTCCTCATGGTGCAGGATCCGGTGCTCGGTGTGGCCGCCTTCGCGGTTGAGCTCGAAACGTCCGTCGGGTGTCTTGTCGAAGCGCGTGCCCCAGGCGATCAGGTCGGCGATCAGCTCCGGAGCGCGTCTGACGACCAGCTCGACGGCCCGTTCGTCGCATTTGCCCGCTCCGCAGACCAGCGTGTCGTGGATGTGTTTCTCGAACGTGTCGGGAGCATACGTTACCGAGCAGATGCCGCCTTGTGCGTAATTGGTGTTGCATTCGATCATTTCGCCCTTGGTCACGATCGTGACATGCCCGTGAGCGGCGGCTTTCAGTGCGAAGGAGAGCCCTGCGGCACCGGAGCCGATAACCAGGAAGTCGGTCTTCATAGGTTTCTTTTTTGCATTATGCGACGCAAAGTTACAAAAAATAGTAACTTTGCCGCATAATTTCCGGCAAAAATGGAACGACATATCGATATAAACCGGTTCGATTACGCGCTTCCCGACGAGCGGATCGCCAAATTCCCGCTTGCCGAACGCAGCGCCTCGAAGCTTCTCGTCTACCGCGGGGGTGAAATCTCCGAACGACGTTTCGCCGATATCGGCGATGTGCTGCCCGCGGGCGAGCTGCTCGTCTTCAACAATACGAAGGTGATCCGCGCGCGGATCATCATGCACAAACCCTCCGGGGCGCGCATCGAGGTCTTCTGTCTCGAACCGCACGACCCGGCCGACTATGAACGCGCCTTTGCCGTGGTCGGGACGTGCGAGTGGTCGTGCATCGTGGGCAACCGCAAGAAGTGGAAGGAGGGGTATGTCGAGATCAACTTCGAATCGGACGGTCGGGCCGAATACCTCCGGGCGTGGATCGTGGAGGATCGCGGACGCGAGTGCACGGTGCGCTTCGAATGGACGGCGCCGATGACCTTCGGACAACTGCTCGAACTCCTCGGGCGCATTCCCATCCCGCCCTACCTGAACCGCGAGAGCCAGGAGATCGACAATACGCGCTACCAGACCGTCTATTCGAAATTCGAGGGTTCGGTGGCGGCTCCGACGGCCGGGCTGCACTTCACGTCCGAGCTGATCGAGTCGATGCGGCAGCGCGGCTTCGAATTCGAGGAGGTGACGCTCCACGTCGGGGCGGGGACGTTCCTGCCCGTCAAGGATGAGGATGCCGCCCGCCACCCGATGCATACCGAGCACTTCGAGGTGCGCCGCGAGACGGTGGCGCGGCTGCTCGAACGCTGGGGGCACATCACGGCCGTGGGAACCACCTCGGTGCGGACGCTCGAATCGCTTACGGCCCTCGGCTGGCGCATCCGTACGGCGGGGACGCCCGATGCCGGGCGGGTCGTCGGGCAGTGGGAACTCTACGACATCCCGGCCGAATATTCCGGCCGCGAGGCGCTGGCCGACCTGCTGGGATACCTCGACCGCGAGGGCCTCGACCGCCTGAAGGCCTCGACGCAGATCATGATCACGCCGCTGGGCTACGAATTCCGCATCGTGCACAACATCGTCACCAATTTCCACCAGCCCAAATCGACTTTGCTGCTGCTGGTTTCGGCCTTCGTGGGCGACGACTGGCGCCGCATCTACGACTACGCCCTCGGTCACGGTTTCCGTTTCCTGAGCTACGGCGACTCGTCGGTGCTCATGCGGTAGGAGCGGGGGCGCGGGGGTGCGGAGCGGCGGGGCCGGGAGGGGACAGCCGCACATGTCCGTGGTGACAAAAAGAACGGGGCCGATGAGGTCCCGTTCCGGTAAACAATTGGAAATGTATCCCGGCCCGGCGATCAGGCCCGGATGGGGTGGAAGGGTCAGTTGATCCGTTTGTAATACTCCTTGTCCGTGCAGGTTTTGCCGTTTCCGTCCTTGTAGTCGATGGCAAGGACCAACTCGGAGACGGTCAGTCTTTCGATGCGGAAGGTTTCCGGATAATCCGGATCTTTAAGATCCGTCATCGTCAGCATGTTGGATGCTACCGTGTAGGTGTATTCCCGGTCCGAGGAGTAATCAGGCTCTTCGGAGTGGGTTTTTGCGGTTCCGTCGGCCCGAAACTCGATCGTCCAAATATAACCGAACTCCGCTCCCCACTCTTCGTCCCAATCGTCCTCTTCGCCGTCGTATATCTTGGTCAATTCCCAGGTTCCGACCAGTTGGGTGAGGTCGACGGTGTTGTCGTCGTCTTTCGAGCAGCCGCTCCACGAGAGGGCCGCCGCACAGCAGAGAAAAAGAAATAGACGTTTCATTTTTTTTAGCTTTTGTCCTTTCTGTTGGGCCCGGATCAGCCGATTCGTCTGTGGTAGGTCTTGTTCCGGAAGGTCCCATGCTCCGGACTGTAAGATTCATAGCTGTACACGAACTCCGTCTGGGTCAAAACCTCGATGCGGAAGCTGTACTCCTCGCCATCCTCGTCTTCTCCCGTGAGCGTATTGCCATCTAACGTATAGGTGAGCTCCAGCGTCATGACCTCCAGATGATCATTGTCATCATAGCCGTGGATGGTTGCCGTGATGGTGTTCGCCCCGATGTCGAGAATGTCCCGGTTTTGATCGTACGGAATGATTTCTCCGGTGCTCCCGAGATACTCCTGATAGGCTTCCCATTTACCCTGAAGGTATTGCAGATCGATCTGTGGCTGATTCCCTTCGTCGCCGCCGTCGCCTTCGTTGCCACTGCCGTCGCCTTCGTTGCCACTGCCGTCGCCTTCGTTGCCACTGCCGTCGCCTTCGTTGCCACCGCCGTCGCCGCCTTCACCTTCATTGCCGTCGCCGCCGTCGCTTCCCGAACTGTCGATTCGTTTGTAATATATTTTGTCCGTACAAGGCTTGCCGTTTTCTCCTTCGTAGTCGATGGCAAGAACCATTTCCGAGTCGGTCAGCTTCTCGACACGGTAGACGGTATTCTCATTGCCGTTGGTGGGCCGGGTCGTAATGACATTGTTCTCGACCGTGTAGGAAAACGCTTCTTCCCAAGTGTTGGCCCCCGTTTCTTCGGTACGGAGTAACCCGGTTCCGTCTGCCCGGAACGACAGGGTCTCGACATAGCCGAATTGTTCTCCATACTCTTCAAACCATATCCCGAATTCGCCGTCGTACAGCTTGGTCGCTTCCCAGGTCCCGATCAGTTGCGAGACGGTGATGGTGGGGGTATCGCCGTCCTCGTTGCCGCCGTTACCGCCGTTGTTGGGGTTGCTATTGTCGTTGCTTTTCGAGCATCCCGCTCCTGCAAGCATGGCTATGCCGCAGAAAAGTGTGAAAAGACGTTTCATAAATCGTTAAAGCCTTTGATTGAAAAATATCCTTTTCCGCTCCCCGGACAATCATCCCGCAAAAGGACGGTTGCCCGGGAAGCAAAAAAGAGGATTTTATCTCCTGCGGCGGATCAGAAGTTATAGCCTACCTGGATTGAGAAGTTCCGGTTGTGGAATTTTGCATCTTTGCCCAATTGCTTCTCTATGGCCATGTTCGTCAGCCCGAGGTCGTAGGCGATACCTACGTAGTAGTGCTTCTTGATCGTGACACCGGCGCCGAACGTCAATCCGAGGTCGAAGCGTTTCATGCCGCAACGATTGGGCATCCCTTCGTCGTCTGAAGTGGATTCTCCGAAGAAGGGGATCTTGTTGCTGTCGCTATGGCCTTCGGAGTCGCTGTACTCATATTTGCCGTTGCCGCCCAGTCCGAATGCAAAATGGGGACCGACGTTTACCTGCACGTTCACCGACTGGCTTACATCCGCACGGAACGACGCCAGAACCGGGATCTCCAGGTACATCGGTTTGTATTTCGTGGTTTCCTCTTCGCTGTAACCTTCTTCACTGTAGGAATGGGAGTCCTTTGCACCGCGCGTCGTAAACAGCAGACCCGGCTGTACATAGAATCCGTTGGTGATCGGAATGTCCACGATGCCGCCGATGTGGAAGCCTGTTCGGGAGTCGAAGTCGAGTTTGTCGTCGGAATCCGGACCGTACTCGCCGCCGATGTTCGAGATGTTGAGACCCGCACGGACTCCGTACGAGATTTTGCCCTTCTGATCCGTACCGAACATGTCGCCGAACGATTGGGCGGAGGTTGCCGTAATGCCCGTCAGGAACATTGCGGCCAGCATGAAGCATTTCTTCATAGCAAGAGAGAGAGTTTGGGGTACACCCGGGCTCCGGAGATGTGATAACTAAATTAAAATAAGAAAGTGTGGAGCCGTTCGTTTATCTGGCGAGAGGCTCTGGTAAGCCCGAAAACAAATAAACAATACCCCACACTTGTATAGCAGAAGGCAGAGTGCCTTTCATGCCGATACAAGTGATGAGTGCGTCGTTCTCCTTGTTTTCTCGAAATTTACCAGATTTCCCGCCAAGGATAAAAGCGAAACACTTTCATCAATAATATGTCCTGTCGTATGTTACGACACGGCAAAGATAGAAAATGTTTTGCAAACAGCAACATCATGTGGGGTATTGTGGCGCAAATTTCGGAGAAATTTACTTGAAAATCAATATTGATTCACACTTTTTATTAGGTTTGATTAAGGATTTTATTGCCAAACGCAAACCCTTTCCCTGAAATGGGTCAGAAATCGTAGCCGATGCAGAGTGTGAAACTGCGGCTCCGCAGGCGTGCGATGCCCGCGGGGAGCAGCGTTGTTTGCCCCTCCGGGCGGAGCAGGTTGCTGCATCCGGCGTCGAATCCGGCACTGAGGCAGATGCGCCGGTACGAGATTTCGGCGCCCGTGCGGATGGTCAGGTCGCTGCGCCGGAGGAAGCCCCTCTCTCCGAACAGATCGGCCCTCTCCTCCGGCATCCGGGCCTTGCCGCCGATGCCGACGCCGTAGCAGACCCCGGCGAAGGGACGGATCGAAACCCGCTCGCCGAGCCGGAAGCGCCAGGTGGCCAGCAGCGGAACCTGCAGGTACATCGGCCGGAACGAGACCCCGTTGAAACGTCCGCCGCGGCTCGAAAAGTGAACGCCCGTCTCTACGTAGAGGGGAAGGCCCCGCCACAGCAGCACCTGGTCCGTGACCCCGAGGCGGAACCCGAGACGCGGATCGGTGGTGCCGTGCACGTACTCCCCCGAGGCGCGGATGTAGGATGTCTCGATGCCGACCCGGATTCCCAGCAGGTTTTTTTCGCAGCGTTGGGCCCGCACGGCTCCGGCCAGCAGAACGGCAAACAGGATCAAAAACGCTCTTTTCATCGGTTGTCGGATCTATCCGTGCGGCGGAACTCGCGGGACGGAGAAAAGGCGGACCTTCTCCGCAACTTCCCGGACATCCGTAGCCTCCGGCACGGCTTCGCGGCCCAAAGATAGAATAATCGGCTGTTATATGCAACGACTTTTTTGGGTGTCTTGTTTCGCGGAATTCCGGACTGCTCCTTTTTCGGGGTGTGCCGGAGCCCCCTTCGGAACGCCCTTTGCACGGCATTCTCCGGCACAGGGTCATGTCCCGGAATGCGGACCGTGAAAAAATTAACAACAATAAAACGGCAATTCACAATTATTTTGTACCTTTGCGGTGCCGTTAGGAAAAATAGGTATTTCAATACATAATTACTCAAATTCGTACAACTATGCAGATTGTAGAGATTCACGCAAGGGAGATCCTCGATTCACGAGGCAATCCGACCGTTGAGGTCGAAGTTCGCACCGTTTCCGGTGCATTCGGTCGTGCTGCCGTGCCGAGCGGCGCTTCGACGGGCGAGAACGAGGCCCTCGAACTCCGTGACGGCGACAAGAGCCGTTATCTGGGCAAGGG
>CALUMM010000116.1 GCA_944321755.1 uncultured Alistipes sp. | reverse complement strand
GAGAGATAGCCGTATTGGAAGACGTCGCTGAAAAACTCCATGCTGTGTCGGTATTGCGTGCAAATTTACGCTTTTTTATCGGAAAAGCCTCCTCCTTTCGCACAGTTTTCGTAATTTCGTCCCCGAAAAAGAGAATCCCATGCAAGCGCGAAGAGTCAATTTCCATACCCTGGGCTGCAAGCTCAACTTTTCGGAGACGTCGACCCTGGCCCGGGAGTTTGAGCGGGGCGGGTTCGTGCGGGTGTCGCCCACGGCCGAGGCGGACATCTGCGTGATCAACAGCTGTTCGGTGACCGAGCACGCCGACAAGAAGTGCCGCAACCTGATCCGCAGGCTCCACCGCCGCAACCCGCAGGCGATCATCGCCGTGACAGGCTGCTACGCCCAGTTGAAACCGCAGGAGATCGCCGAAATCGAAGGCGTTGATATCGTACTGAGCAACAACGATAAAGGTGAGTTATATAAACGGGTGGTTGAACTCTCGGGCAAGGGCCGGGCGCAGGTCTACAGCTGCGATACCGATTCGCTGACGTCGTTCTTCGCGGCCTTTTCGAGCGGCGACCGCACGCGCGCCTTCCTCAAGGTGCAGGACGGTTGCGACTACTGCTGCTCCTACTGCACGATCCACTACGCCCGCGGTGCGAGCCGCAACATGCCCATCGCCGACCTGGTGGCCGAAGCCCGCCAGATCGCCGCGGCGGGCCAGCGCGAAATCGTCCTTACGGGGGTCAATACGGGCGATTTCGGCCGCACGACCGGCGAACGCTTCATCGACCTGCTGCGGGCGCTGGTCGAGGTCGAGGGGATCGAGCGCTTCCGCATCTCCTCCATCGAACCGAACCTGCTGACCGACGAGATCATCGAGTTCTGCGCCCGGGAACCCAAAATGATGCACCACTTCCACATCCCGCTCCAGAGCGGTTCGGACCGCATCCTTGGGCTCATGCGCCGCCGCTACACGACGGCCCGTTTCGCCGGGCGCATCGCCGCCGTGCGGCAGGCGATGCCCGATGCCTTCATCGGAATCGACGTCATCGTCGGATTCCCCGGCGAAACGGAGGCCGACTTCCGGACGACGTATGATTTTCTGGCCGGGCTGCAGCCCTCCTTTCTGCATATTTTCCCCTTCTCCGAGCGCCCCGGCACCCCGGCCGTCGAACTCCCCGGCAAGGTGCAGCCGTCGGTCGCCACACGGCGCGTCGCCGAACTCGAAGCGCTCTGCGAACGGCTTCACGGCGACTTCTGCGCCCGGGCCGTCGGGACCGAGGATACGGTGCTCTTTGAGAGTACGCGCCGCGGCGGCATGATGTTTGGATTTACGGGCAACTACCGCCGCGTGAAGGCCCCCTACGACCCCTCGCGCGTCAACACCATCTGCCGCGTCCGGCTCGGCGAGATGGACGCGGCGCACGATCTGGCGGGCGAAATCCTCGATGAGGTGCGGACCCGGTAGGGCCGTTGCGTGAAAATCCCGGCCGGCCGGAGCTTTTGGCTGCGGCATTTCGCGGATTGGCGGAGCCGAAATACGCCCCAATCGCGCCAAATCCGAAAAAAGGGCCTTTTCAATTTGTCTCTGCACGCCGCTTTTCGTATATTTGCACAATAGTAATTGCATGAAAGGATATGACGGGTTTGCGTAAACGGGTGACGGTGGGCTTTCTGAGCATCGTGTGCCTGCTGTTTTTTTCCGGGATGATTTCGCTGATCGAGTTGGGCCACCTGAGCCGCGATACGGGCGAGATCCTCAAGGCCAATGCGCGCAACATCGAGCTTGCCAAGGAGATGCTCGATGCCGCCCATGAACAGAACGTGGCGCTGATCCGTCTGTCGGTCTTCGGCGACCGTTCGCGTGACAGCCTCTGCCGCGCCAGCATGGACCGTCTGGAAAATACGCTGCTCGTGGCCCAGAACGAGGCGCTGGACAAGTCGTTCCTCGATTCGCTGGCCTTCGCCACCACCGAACTCCGCATCGTCACGGACAACTACCTGGCCTTCGGCGACCTCCGCAGCCGGAGCGACTCGCTGGCTGCGGATTCCCTTGCCGGGCGGCCCGATTCACTGGGCATCCGGTGGTACAACGAGGAGTACGACGCCTTGTACGGACGCCTCACGGCCGCCATCAAGAACTACATGACCTCGACGCAGAGCTCCCTGGCCCCGCGTGCCGAGCAGATGAAGAAGAATGCCTACCGGGCCGTGACGCCCGTGCTGATCTCCGTGGCCGTGATGATCGCCATCGTGCTGATGCTGCTCTACTTCCTGTCGATCTACTGCGTCTCGCCCATCGAGCGCATGAACAAGAGCCTCGGCGACTGGCTCGCCTTCCGCATCCCCTTCAACGTGAAGGGCGACCTCAAGGACGAGGTCCTCGAACTCAAGGAGCGCATCGAAACGCTCATCAACCAGTCGAAACAACCCAAAGCCTGAAGCGATGCGCGTCGAAGTGGTCTTGCGATATGTCGGCGTCGTGATGCTGTTCATGGCGTTGTTCATGCTGATCTCCGCGGGGATCTCCTATGTGAGCGGCGTGGACTCGGCATTCTATCCCCTGCTGCTGTCGTCGCTGCTTACGGCCCTGCTGGGCGCCTTCCCGCTGATCTTCGTGGGGCGCTGCGAGCAGATCACCAACAAGGAGGGTTTCTGCATCGTCGTCGGGGCGTGGCTCGTGGCCTGCGTCGTGTCGATGTTCCCCTACCTGATCTGGGGCGGGGAGTTCACGCTGGTCAACGCCTGGTTCGAAAGCGTCTCGGGCCTCACGACAACCGGTTCGACGATCCTCAACGATGTCGAGGGTCTGCCCCGCGGACTGCAGTTCTGGCGCTTCTCGACGACCTGGATCGGCGGTATGGGCGTGGTGATGTTCGCCCTGGTCATCCTCCCCTCGATGGGCCGCAGCAAGATGATGCTCTCCAACGTGGAGCTCTCGTCGATGGCCCGCGACAACTACCGCTACCGTTCGCAGATCATCGTCCAGATCCTGCTGGTGGTCTACGTCGGGCTGACCGTGCTGTCGACCGTGCTGCTCAAGATGGCCGGGATGAACTGGTTCGACGCCCTGTGCCACGCCATGTCGGCCTGCGCCACGAGCGGTTTCTCGACCAAAAACGCCAGCGTCGCCTATTTCAACAGCCCGGCCATCGATACGATCCTGATTTTCACGATGGTTGCGGCCGGTATCCATTTCGGGCTGATCTACGCCACGGTTACCGGCAAGCGCAACAACATCTTCCGCTCGGAGGTCACGCGCTGGTATCTCGGGATGCTGTTCGTCGGAGGCCTGCTCATCGCCGTGAGCCTCTACGCTGCGGATCTCTACCCCACGCTCTCGGCCTCGTTCCGCCACGGCATGTTCCAGTTCGTCTCGGTGGTCACCACGACGGGGTTCGCCACGGCCGATTCGAACACCTGGACTCCGTTTGCGGTCATTATCCTGATTTTCGGATCGATCGTCTGCGCCTGTGCGGGCTCCACGGCCGGAGGTATCAAGGTCAACCGCATGGTCCTGGCCGGAAAGATGATGCGCACGCGCCTGAAACTCCAGCAGCATCCCAACGCCGTGATCCGCATCCGGCTGGACGGCATCATTCAGGACAACGAGGTGCTGCACGCCGTGATGATCTACATCGTGGCCTATCTGATGTTTTTGCTGTTGGGGACGGTAGTCGGGGCCTTGCTCGGCATCGACCTGACGACCAGTTTCACCGGGTCGGTCGCTTCGATGGGCAACGTGGGACCGGGATTCGGCGAGGTCGGGTCGATGGACAACTGGTCGGCGATGCCGTCGGCTTTCAAAATGACGAATACGTTGCTGATGCTGCTGGGGCGTCTGGAGATTTTCGGTCTGATTCAGATCTTTTTGATTAAATGGTGGAGATAATCCCGAAGTCTATGTTTCGCAGGAATTTCATATATGTGCTGGGTGCGCTCTTTCTGACGGCGGGCGGTCTGTTGGCCCAACAACCCCCGGTGGAGGCGCGCATTGCCGGTCTGGAGAACAACGAGGAGTATATGTCGCTGCTGCGGGAGGATGCCCGGCTGCAGGAGCGCGAGGATTCGATCGTGAATGCCGTGGCGGTCCTGCGCGAACGCCTGCGCGAAGACCCGTCGCAGCGCCAGCGCTATTCGCAGGAGATCCTGCAGCTCGAAAGCCGGATCTTCGAGATCCGCAACGCCAAGGGCCGCCTGATCGACCGCATCAATTCGATCGAACAGGAGTGGGTGCTGGCCAATCTGGACGGTGCGGTTTCCGGGCCGGGCGCCGTGCGCAACGCGCCTGCGGCGGGGATTCCCGATTCGCTGAAGGTCCGCAACCTGGTCGACAACCTCTATTTCCGCGAGCATCTGGCCGAAACGGACTATGCGGCGCTGTGCGAGGCGCAGCGCCTCGAAACCCGGGCTGCGGAGTACGTGAACCGCTATTTCGCCAACCATGCCACGCTGACCGAACTCGCCGAGGCGTATGGCACGGTGCAGAACGAGGCCGAAGCGATGGATATTTTCGGGCGTTTGACGACCCTGCAGGGGATGAACCGCGTGCTGGGGGATTCGCTCGCCGAGGTCTGGAACTACATCTTCGACAACAAGAACTACGCCTACGGGTACATCCTCGACGAACTGGGGCGTGAGGAGATCCTCTCCCGCGAGGAGGAGCAGCAGGCCCGGGCCGCGCGGCAGCTCACCGAACTGCGCGGTGCGACGGCTTCGGACGCCGTGGCGGACTACTTCCTGCGCAAGCGCGTGATGGTGGATTACGAGGCCGCCGTGGCGGAGGAGCTGGCGCTCGATGCCGCGCGCGATTCGCTGCGGGGCGTGGCGGAGCAGCTCGGGGCGGTGGATTTCCGCCTGCCGCGCATCGATGTCGCCGAGCGCTACTTCCTCGACTACGACAGCGTGGCCTTCTCGTCGAAACCCAAATACACGTACCAGAACCCGATCCCCGAGTGCAAGGTCTACGCCAACGGCACGATTTACCGGATCCTGCTCGGGACGTTCAATACGAAGCGTGCCGCCGCGACCTTCCGCGGGGCCTATCCGCTCTTCTACCTGATCGACGATGCGGGCAAGTGGAACTACTATACCGGAGGCTTCGCGACGCTCGAAGAGGCCGAAACGGCGCAGAAAGCCCTGAAGGAGCATGGATTCATCCGCCCCGAAGTGGTGGTCTGGACCGACGGCGTGATGCGCAACCTCTCGCGCGATCCCGTGGCGCAGGATCTCGCCTACCGGGTGGAGATTACCGGAACCGACGCCCTGTCGGATGCCGTGAAACAGGTGATCGCCGAGACGGCCTCCGGGCATGAACTCTCGCGGGTCGGGCAGCAGCTCTTCGTTGTCGGGGGCTTCACCGACCGGGCCGTGGCCGACCGGCTGGCCGACGCTGTCCGGCTGGCGGACCCCGCCCTCGAAATAAAAGTCGTCGAAGTCTCCCATCCTTGAGATTTTTTTCCTACCTTTAACTTCATAAACCCGCCCAAAGGACCCGCTTATGGAACTCTTCTATATCATCCTGCTCGTCTTTCTCGGCCTGCTGTTCCTGGTGGCCGAACTGGTGCTGCTGCCCGGCGTCTCGATCGGTGCCATCCTGGCCATGGTCTGCTACGGAAGCTCGATCTACCTCGCCTTCCGGGATTTCGGAACCGCAGCCGGAGTTACGGTCATCGTCGTGATCCTGCTGCTGTCGCTCGTCGCGGTGGTCGTGTCGCTGCGGGCCAAGACCTGGCAGCGCTTCTCCCTCAAGCAGGAGATCCGCTCGTCGAGCATGTCCGTGCTGCCCGCCGAGGAGCTCCGCATCGGCCAGCACGGTGTAACCCTCTCGCGCCTCTCCCCGATGGGAAAGGTCGAGATCGACGGTAAGGTCTATGAGGCCAAGTCCACGGGAGCCTACGTCGATCCCCGGCAGGAGATCGAGGTCGTGGGCTTCGAGAATTTCAGCGTCATCGTAAAAACCCTCCAATAAAACTTCGAACGTATGGATCTTCAGGTAGGAATGATCGTGTTGATCGTTTTCGTGAGCCTCTTCGCCATCTGGCTCGTCTTCTATTTCATCCCCGTGGGGTTGTGGTTTTCGGCCCTGGTGTCGGGCGTAAGGATCAGCCTGCTGCAGCTGGTGCTGATGCGCTGGCGCAAGGTCCCGCCTTCGAT
>CALUMM010000115.1 GCA_944321755.1 uncultured Alistipes sp. | reverse complement strand
CCTTACGACGCTTCTCGCCAGCTATCTGCACTACATCTGCAAATGCAAAGTGCTGGTCGTCGACTGCGACTATCCCCAATGGTCGATCTACACGCAACGTACCCGCGAGTTGGAGATCCTCGATTCGAATGATTATTACAAGCTGCTGATGACGCGGCAGTTCAAAGTCTCGGGACAAAAGCTCTGGCCTGTTGTCCGTACCACTCCGGATAAAGCAGTCGATGAGGCCGAGCGTTTCAAATCGGAGAAGGAATATGCTCCGCAAATCACACTCTACGATCTGCCCGGGACAGTCAATACCGAGGGTGTCATCGAGACATTCTCGAAGATGGACTGCCTGTTCCTTCCGATGAAGGCCGACAAGATTGTCATGGAGAGCGCGCTCTCCTTTGCCCGTATCCTCTCGCGGCAACTTGTCGAAGATCCGGCAATCCGGCTCAAGCGCATCTTCCTTTTCTGGACGATGGTCGACCGTCGTGAAAAGACGTCGCTCTACGACTTGTATGATGACATTATCCGCCAACTTGGACTGCCACTGATGGAGACCCGTCTTCCATACCGATCAAAATTCAACAAAGAACTGTTGCCCGACGGCACGGGAATCGGACGCTCGACCCTGCTGGCCCCGGAAAAGGCATTTACTGCTGACTCCCGGATTGGAGATCTGGCTCATGAGATGCTCACCCTGCTTCAAACCCTGTAAGATATGGCCAAGCGACAGAAAACGGAAATCGACGAAGGACTGATCCGAAAGATGATTGCAGGCGAGGCCCCACCCCGCGAAAAGAGTATCCAGGACGATGCCTCTACAAAAGAGACTCCGGAGCTTCACGGCCCTACGGAGCCGGTTCCCGAACCGGAGACAGCGACAGCAGATGCTCCAGCCGTGGATGAATTGCCGCAGAGTTTCACAGCGGAGAATCGTCGTCGGCGCACCATGCCTCTTCCCGATTACGAGCAGACATTCCTGCAACCCGTGAACTACGATCTCAGGGCCTCCCTCTATGTGAGTCGTGCCAC
Organism: uncultured Alistipes sp.; assembly: GCA_944321755.1. Classification (GTDB taxonomy): domain Bacteria; phylum Bacteroidota; class Bacteroidia; order Bacteroidales; family Rikenellaceae; genus Alistipes. The sequence continues at coordinate 5,133 of CALUMM010000115.1, read as the reverse complement.
CAAACTCAAGATTCTGGAGATTGTTAAAAAGATCGGTAACGAGCGTCTTACGGCCACCTCTTTCGTGGACAACATTCTGCGCCACCACATCACCACCTTCCGGGACGAGATCAACCGGATCTACAAAACCCGCAATAAGGAAACCATTGTTTAACCTAAAAATTTTACAGTTATGTTTTACAACCCATCTTATCTTGTACTTGCGATCATTTTCCTCGGAATTGCTCTTGCTATCCAAATGGGGTATTTCTGGCGAACGAAGCGAAAAGCCCGGATTCCCGATTCCAATCAGGAAGACTCCGACCAGCCAAAGGCCGCAACCGAGTTTGAGCGGATTTTCATGACGCCGCTCACCATTCGGGCACGGAGCGCCATTTACGTCAGTGGAGCCACCAAGCAGAAGATTCTGGAGATTGTCCGGAAGGTCGGTGGCGAACGAATGACCGTCACCTCCTATGCTGAACACATCCTGCGGCAACACCTTGCCCAGTACAAAGAGGAGATCAACCGTATCTACGAGGAACGCGGCAAGAAAGATCTGTTTTGAAAATGGGCTTCCCGAGTTCCCTTTTCGAGCGAATTGCACGATGGCATTGGCGGTGGCTTCCGCAGCGGTGGCGAAAGTCTGCAGAATCCCGGGCTAACAGGCCGGGCAGCAAGGTCGATTCGGAACAGGCCGTCGAGCCCTGCCGGGGAGAACCACCCTCACTGATAATCCCGAAACACTATGCTGTTACCGGCCATCTGCGGCCTCGGAAGGTCATTCCGACACCTGCGGAATCAAAGCCCGAAGATGCTGCTACATTTGTTCCGCCCCCGGCCGAAAAGCCGGCCTCGATGCAGGGCTGGGGCGAGCTGGTCCTCCAAGGTCCGATCCGCGAGAACGGCGAGACCGATGATCCGCAGGAGCCCCGGCCACCGCTGCGGTTCCCGTCCCTGCAGAACAACGGCGAACTGCACGATCCGGAAGTACAGGCGCTGCTCCGGAGCGCCGAAGCGGGTGAGGGCATCCTTGCACCGGATGTTACGGAGGAGGAACGCCGCGAGATTGAGAATTTTGACCTGCGAAACTATGTCTGACCCTCAAAAAAACGAATGCATGATGAACTGGAATCGGAATTACGGCTAATGCCCGAATGATTTGCTGCGGGAAGCAACTGGTTGCTTCCGTCTCGGTCGCAGACTGCCTCAAAAGGCGGGCTGCGGCCTTTTTCACACCCATTACCAAACTGCAAAACCGATGAAAAAAAGCGCAATCTTCTTGATTCTGATGCTACCTGCATCGCTTGCCTCCTTCGCACAGGGCAACGGCATGGCCGGAATCAGCGAGGCGACCAACATGGTTACCTCCTATTTCGACCCGCTCACCAAACTGATCTTCGCCGTGGCTGCCGTGCTGGGACTGGTGGGCGGTGTCCGCGTCTACTCGAAGTTCAACAGCGGCGATCCCGACGCCTCGAAGTCCGCCACGGCGCTCTTCCTCTCGTGCGTCTTTCTGGTTATCGTCGGCACCGTCTTACGCTCCTTCTTCCTCTGACATGGCACAGTACACCATCCACAAGGGCGTCGACCGACAAGTCGAGTTCCAGGGGCTGACCTCGCACTATCTGATTCTCTTTGTCGCCGGGCTGCTGGGCATCTTCCTGCTCTTTGTCATCCTCTACGCCGGAGGGGTTCCGCAGGGTATCTGCATCCTCTTCGCCGTTGCGGGCGGCAGCGGCCTCACCTGGGCAACCTTCTATCTGAACCGCCGCTTCGGACCCCACGGTCTGATGAAGCTCCTCGCCCTGCGGCAGCATCCGCGCCGCATCATCCACCGCCGGAGTGTGCGCCGCCTGCTCGAACGTCGAACCCTACCCAAACGCTGATGCCATGCGAGGAACCCTGAAAACTTCGACCCTCGAGTCGAAATTCCCGCTGCTGGCCGTCGAGGGGAACTGCATCCTCTCGAAGTTCGCCGACGTGACGGCCGCCTTCCGCGTGACGCTCCCGGAGCTCTTCACCCTGACGGCCGAGGAGTACGAAGCGCTGCACGCCACTTGGGTCAAGGCCCTGAAGGTCCTCCCGGACCACACCGTCGTCCACAAGCAGGACCTTTTCATCGAGGAGCGTTACGAAACACCCGATCCCGAGGCCGAGCGCACGTTTCTCTCCCGGGCCTATGAGCGTCACTTCGACGAGCGTCCCTTTCTGCGCCATAGCTGCCACCTCTTCATCACGAAGAGCACTCCCGAGCGGCTGCGGCAGACGAGTACCGCGTCCGTGCTGTGCCGGGGCTTCATCATCCCGCAGGAGATCCGCGACGGGGAGGCCGTGACCCGCTTCCTGGAGAGTGTCGCCCAGATGGAGCGCATTCTGAACGATTCGGGGCTGCTGAGGGTCGACCGCCTCACGGAGGCAGAGATCGTCGGCACGGATTCCGATGCGGGGCTGCTGGCCCGCTACTTCGCACTCTCGGACGAGCGGCAGCCCACAGTCAACGAGGACATCCGTCTCAATCCGGGCATGATGCGCATCGGCGACAAACTGCTCTCGATGCACACGCTCTCCGATCTGGATCTCCTGCCGCAGAGCGTCGCGACGGACTTCCGCTACGAGCGCCTCTCGACCGACCGTTCGGAGTGCCGGCTCTCGTTCGCGGCCCCCGCGGGGCTGCTGCTCGGATGCTCGCACATCTACAACCAGTATCTCTTTCTGGATAACCACGACGAGACCCTCAAACGGCTCGAAGCCCGGGCCCGCAACATGAACTCACTGGCGAACTATTCGCGCGGCAACGCCCTGAACAAGGAGTGGATCGACCTCTACCTGAACGAAGCCCATTCGCAGGGGCTGCGCTCCGTAAGATGCCACTGCAACGTCGTGGTCTGGGCCGAGAGCGAGGCGGAGCTCAAGCGGCTGCGCAACGACGTGGGGTCGCAGCTCGCCACGATGGGCTGCACACCCCACCACAACACGGTGGACGTGCCGGTGCTCTTCTGGGCCGCCATCCCCGGCAACGAGGCCGACTTCCCCGCCGAGGAGAGTTTTCTGACCTTTCTCGAGCAGGGGGTCTGCCTCTTCAACGGCGAGACCAACTACCGCTCGTCGCTCTCACCCTTCGGCATCAAGATGGCCGACCGGCTCACGGGGATTCCGCTCCATCTCGACATTTCGGACCTTCCGATGAAGCGCGGCATCACCACCAACCGCAACAAATTCATCCTGGGGCCCTCGGGCAGCGGGAAGTCCTTCTTCACGAACCACATGGTCCGCCAGTATTACGAACAGGGGGCGCATATCCTGCTCGTCGATACGGGAAACTCCTACGAGGGGCTCTGCTCGCTGATCCACCGCACGACGCGGGGACGCGACGGCATCTACTTCACCTATACCGAGCAGGAGCCCATCGCCTTCAACCCCTTCTACGTCGAGGACGGGGTCTACGACATCGAGAAGCGCGAGTCGATCAAAACCCTGCTGCTGACGCTCTGGAAACGCGAATCCGAGGAGCCGACGCGCGCGGAGGAGGTGGCCCTGTCGAACGCCGTGAACCTCTACCTCTCGAAGCTCAAGACGGACGATTCGATCCAGCCCTCGTTCAACACCTTCTACGAGTTTCTCTCCTCAGACTACCGTCGGCTGCTGGAGCAGAAGCACGTCCGCGAGAAGGATTTCGACCTGGCAAACCTGCTCAATGTGCTGGAGCCCTACTACCGGGGCGGCGAGTACGACTACCTGCTCAATTCCGACCGGCAGTTGGACCTGCTCTCGAAGCGCTTCATCGTCTTCGAGCTGGATAACATTTCTTCGAACAAAACGCTGCTTCCCGTGGTGACGATCATCATCATGGAGGTCTTCATCAACAAGATGCGGCGGCTGAAGGGCATCCGCAAGATGATCCTTATCGAAGAGTGCTGGAAGGCCCTCACCTCGGCCAACATGTCGACCTACATCCGCTACCTCTACAAGACGGTGCGCAAGTATTTCGGCGAGGCGGTCGTCGTTACGCAGGAGGTCGACGACATCATCTCCTCGCCGATCGTCAAGGAGTCGATCATCAACAATGCCGACTGCAAGATCCTCCTCGACCAGCGCAAGTACATGAACAAGTTCGACCAGATCCAGACGCTGCTCGGCCTTTCGGAGAAGGAGCGGGCGCAGATCCTCTCGATCAACCAGGCGAACGATCCCCACCGCACCTACAAAGAGGTTTGGATCGGGCTCGGAGGCGTGCAGTCGGCGGTCTACGCTACGGAGGTCTCGACCGAGGAGTACCTCGTGCGCCCGTAAGGGGATTTGACAAATGTCGCTGTGGCAAGCGACTGGGCGTGAGTTTATAGGCCCATTAACAACCGACTTATCTGAAAGGGAAACCGGACAGGGAGTGCAGCATGTCGGTAAAGCCATAAGTCAGCCAACTATCAGGCTGCGACTGAATGGCAAGTTAAAACGATAGATATAAGGATAAAGCCTGCATTGGTTGAACGATAGTCCGAGCAGTCGTATCCTTGGGCGGTGACGGAAGATAGTTATATACGTCACACTGCGGTACTACACCGATGACAGATAGCGGATGTAGCATAAACTGACCGCAGGGCAACTGCCATAAGCAGTAAAGGACGAAAGTCGTATCCGACAATCTATCGCGCCAAACAGTTGTCAAGTTCCTAAACGGGGATTGCCTAAACCGGAACGCCGCAAGGCTATTAGGTGTAGACCTATGAATATCCGGCATGGCAACGGAGTTCCCATAGTAGTCCGAGCAGGGTAACGCCCTGTACATGGCGAAGGGGAACAGCTAATTAAGTTTAACAATTTAACGGAAAATGTGTGAGACATGAGAAATCCAAAGAATGTGTTAAACAGTCTGTCTAAACACAGCGGTAATTCAAACTACAAGTTTGAGCGGCTGTATAGAGTGCTGTTTAATGCGGAAATGTTTTATGTGGCCTACGAGCGCATTTACGCAAAACCGGGCAACATGACAGCAGGAACTGACGGTAAAACCGTCAGTGGAATGAGCATTGAACGCATTGAGCAACTGATTGAAAGTCTGAAAAACGAGACTTATCAACCAGCTCCGTCCAAAAGGGCGTACATCCCGAAGAAAAACGGGAAAAAACGTCCGCTTGGCATCCCCTCATTCAACGA
>CALUMM010000114.1 GCA_944321755.1 uncultured Alistipes sp. | reverse complement strand
CTTACGACGACCTACGGTGTTTACAACTTCCATAACTCTTACTTAATCTCGTTTAATTTAATGGTCTTCGGGTTCTGAGCGGCGTGCGGGTGCTCCGGGCCGGCATAAACCTTCAGGTTCGTGAGCAGTTTCTCACCCAGGCGGGTCTTGGGAAGCATTCCCTTGACGGCCTTCTCGATGAGGAACGTCGGTTTTTTTGCCAGATAGTCGGCAGGCGTAGCGTAGCGCTGGCCCCCGGGATATCCGGTGTGGCGCGTGTAGACCTTGTCGGTCATCTTGTTGCCCGTGAGCTTCACCTTCTCCGCGTTGATGACGATGACGTAGTCACCGCAATCCACGTGAGGCGTGTAGCAGGGCTTGTTCTTGCCTCGGAGGATCTTCGCGATCTGCGATGCAAGACGTCCCAGTACCTCGTTCGTCGCGTCGATCACCACCCATTCCTTGGTGACGGTCGCAGCGTTCGCCGAGATAGTCTTGTAGCTTAAAGAATCCATTACGTGTAATTTAACTTATTGTAATCCGTTTCCCGCACTTTGCGGGTGCGCAAAGGTACGAAAAAGTTTTGTTTCTGCAAAACAGGTTGAAAATCATTTCGCAAATATTTTTCCGACCCGTCCGTTTCCCGAAGGCGACAGGCGCCATCGGATGCGGGAACGAAGCGAAAAGAGGGATTTGAAGCGGCGAAACGGAGCGCCGGAACAACACTCCCGACCGTACCGGAGTGTCGTTCCGGCACAGACCTCCACAACAAAGGCGGGACCGACCCGTTCGTCGACCCCGCCTTCATGGCCGTTCACGCCCCGGCTATGCCAGGAACGACAGCAGAATACCCGCAGCAACCGCCGAACCGACCACGCCGGCCACGTTCGGACCCATGGCGTGCATCAGCAGGAAGTTCGAAGGATCGGCCTTCTGACCCTCGGTCTGCGACACGCGCGCAGCCATCGGAACCGCCGAAACACCGGCCGAACCGATCAACGGGTTGATCTTGTTGCCCTCCTTCAGGAAGAGGTTCATCACCTTGGCCAGCAGAACACCGCCCGCCGTTCCGAAGCTGAATGCAATCACACCCAGCACCAGGATCTTCAGCGTCTGGGGATTGAGGAACGCATCGGCCGTGGCCGTAGCGCCCACCGTGATGCCCAGGAAGATCACCACGATATTCATCAGTTCGTTCTGAACGGTCTTCGACAGACGGTCCACAACCCCGCACTCCTTCATCAGGTTGCCCAGCATCAGGCAGCCGACCAGCGGCGCCGCCGACGGCAGCAGCAACGCGATGATCACCGTAATGATCAGCGGGAAGAGGATCTTCTCGGTCTTCGAGACCGGACGCAGCTGGCGCATCTTGATCTTACGCTCCTTCTCCGTGGTGAGCAGACGCATGATCGGCGGCTGGATCACCGGCACGAGCGCCATATAGGAGTAGGCCGCCACGGCAATCGGGCCCAGCAGCTCCGGGGCCAGAATCGCCGTCAGGTAGATCGACGTCGGGCCGTCGGCGCCTCCGATGATACCGATCGAAGCCGCCTGCTCGGGCGAGAATTTCAGGGCATAGGCGCCGATGAAGGTCAGGAAGATGCCCAGCTGGGCGGCAGCGCCCAGCAGGAAACTCTTCGGGTTGGCGATCAGCGGTCCGAAGTCCGTCATGGCCCCCACCCCGAGGAAGATCAAACAGGGATAGATACCCAGTTTGACGCCCAGATAGAGGTAGTCGAGCAGTCCGGCATTGGCCACGAAGATGTCCCAATGGACGTGCCCGCCCTCGAAGAGCTCGGTATGGAACATATTGGCGCCCGGGAGGTTCGTCAGCAGCATACCGAAGGCGATCGTGAGCAGCAGCAGCGGCTCAAACTTGTGCTTGATGGCCAGGTAGAGCAGCACGAAGGCCACAACGATCATCGCCAGAGGCCTCCATCCCATACCTTCGACCAGCGCAGCCACGCCCGTCGATTCGGCAAAGGTCTCCAGGCTGTCCCATACGAAACTGGAACTGGATGTCAACAAAGTCCACATAAGGCTATTCGATTACAAGTAACGTATCGCCCTCCATGACCGTGGCGCCCTGCTGCACGAGAATCTGCTTCACAACGCCGCCGCGGTCGGCATCGATGTTGTTCTCCATCTTCATGGCTTCGAGCACCACAAGCGTCTGGCCCTGGGCGATCGTGTCGCCCACGGCAACCTTCACGCTCAGCACCGTACCCGGCAGCGGGCACTTCACGCTGTAACCCGACGAAGGCGGAATCGCCGACAGACGCGGCGAAGGAGTCGCCGTCGACGGCATGATCATCCCGCTGTTGGCCGACTTCGGAGCCGGAGCAACCTGCGGTTTGGTGACCTTGGGTTTCTTGGCTCCCTCGATCTCCACTTCGTAGTCCACACCGTTGACGATCACATGGGCTACCGTCGAGCTCTCGTTCACGTCGTCGATCTGGACGTTGTAATTATGTCCGTTGATTTTCAGTGAATAATCTTTCATTGCTGTTTTTCTGGATTGTCAGATTCCGACGAAATGAACTATTTCCGGTCCGGAAGCTGGGTTAAACCGTGAATTTTCGAATTCCAGGGCGAATAGGCCCGTTTGATGCTGAGGATCGTAACCACCTCCGACTCGCTGTCGTGCAGCACGCTCTTGTAGATCTTCAGGGCCGTGGCTATCGCCGCAATCTCCTCCTGGCTGATCATTGGCTGCGGAGCAACCACCTGCTTCTTGCCAATGGTCGCCGTCCGCATCCGGAAGCAGGCCCCGAAGCCCTTCATGATGAAGATCAGAGCCACCAGCAGGACGAATACCAGCGCAAAGCCGATGAGTGCGACCCACAGAATCTCGGTCCAGCCCCAACTTACTGCCTGTATTATCATGATTTCCGATTTTTACAAGGTTACAGAGGAATGTTCGAATGCTTCTTGGGCGGATTCTGCAGCCGCTTCGTGGCCAGCGACTGCAGCGCGCGGATGATCCGGAATCGCGTGTTGCGCGGTTCGATCACATCGTCGATATAGCCGTAGCGCGCCGCATTGTAGGGATTCGAGAACTTGTCGTTGTACTCCTTCTCCTTCTCGGCGATGAACGCGGCCTTCTCTTCGGGTTTGTCGGCCAGCTCCTTGAGTTCCTTGCCGTAGAGCACCTCAACGGCCCCGCTCGCACCCATCACGGCGATCTCGGCCGTCGGCCAGGCGTAGTTGATGTCACCGCGGATGTGCTTCGACGACATCACGATGTAGGCGCCTCCGTAGGCCTTGCGCAGCGTCACGGTGATCTTCGGAACCGTAGCCTCGCAGTAGGCGAACAGCAGTTTCGCGCCGTGCGTGATCACGCCGCCGTACTCCTGCGTCGTGCCCGGCAGGAAGCCCGGAACGTCCACGAGCGTCACGATCGGAATGTTGAAGGCGTCGCAGAAGCGAACGAAGCGCGCAGCCTTGCGGCTGGCGTTGATGTCGAGCACGCCGGCCATGAATTTCGGCTGGTTGGCGATGATGCCCACCGACTGCCCGTTGAAACGCGCGAAGCACGTGATGATGTTCTTGGCATATCCGGCCGCCGACTCCAGGTACTCGCCGTCGTCGACGATCGCACGGATCACCTCGGCCATGTCATAGGGTTTGTTCGCGCTGTCGGGGATGATGTCGTTGAGCGAATCCTCCAGACGGGTGATCTTGTCCGTGCAGACCGCCAGCGGCGCATCCTCCATGTTGTTCTGAGGCATGTAGGAGATCAGTTTCTTGATCAGCTCGATACCCTCCTCCTCGGTATCGACCGCAAACTGCGCAACTCCCGACTTGGTGGTGTGCATCGTGGCGCCGCCCAGCTGCTCCTGCGTAACGTCTTCGCCCGTGACGGTCTTCACGACCTTCGGGCCGGTGAGGAACATGTTCGAGGTCTCCTTCTTCATGATGATGAAGTCGGTCAGCGCGGGCGAATAGACCGCGCCTCCGGCGCAGGGTCCGAAGATGGCCGAGATCTGCGGAATGACGCCCGACGACATCACGTTGCGCTGGAAGATGTTCGCATATCCCGCCAGGGCGTTGACACCCTCCTGGATACGCGCTCCGCCCGAGTCGTTCATGCCGATACAGGGGGCGCCGTTGCGCAGGGCCATGTCCATGACCTTGCAGATCTTGTCCGACATCGACAGCGACAGCGAACCGGCCGTCACGGTGAAGTCCTGTGCGAAGACGTAGACCAGACGTCCGCCGATCGTACCGTAACCCGTCACCACGCCGTCGCCGAAGTAGTGCTTCTTCTCCATGCCGAAGTCGTAGCAGCGGTGCGTCACGAACATGTCGAACTCCTCGAACGAACCCTCGTCGAGAAGCATCTGGATACGCTCGCGGGCCGTGTACTTACCCTTTTCGTGCTGTTTGTCGATCGCTTTCTGGCCGCCGCCCATACGGGCCGTTTCGCGGTTGTCGATCAGTTGCTTGATCTTTTCCTGAATTTGGCTCATAACGTTGGTATTGTCCGTCCGGGAGGGTTCCGCTTCCAACGGAACGATTCCGCCCGGGCGGAATCGTTGTTTGAATTACTTGTTCTTGTTCTCGCAGAGTTCGGTCAGGATACCCTGGGTTGATTTCGGGTGCAGGAAGGCGATCGTCAGGCCCTCGGCGCCCTTGCGCGGCATCTTGTCGATCAGGCGGATACCCTGCGCCTCGGCGTCGGCCAGCTGCTCCTCGATGTTCTCGCACGCGAGGGCCATGTGGTGGATGCCCACGCCGCGGTTTTCGATGTACTTGGCGATGGTCGAATCCTCGGAGGTCGGCTCCAGCAGTTCGATTTTGGTCTGGCCCAGCATGAAGAACGCCGTGCGCACCTTCTGGTCGGCGACCTCTTCGATGGCATAGCATTTCAGCCCCAGGACGTTCTCCCAGTAGGGAATGGCTTCATCAAGGCTCTTCACGGCGACGCCAAGATGCTCGATATGAGAAACTTTCATAACTAAATGGAATTTGAATTTGGTTGATTATTTTTGTGGATTTTCGCTCGTTGTTATTTTGCGAACACAAAGATAGGCGAATCTTTGCGAATCCCCAAAATTCAACGGACTTTTTTTGGTCGAAAACGCCATTCGGAGGGGATGAAAAGTGTTCGGCACGGGATTTTTCGGGGGAAAGACATACTCCCGAGAAACCTTTCTTCCCATCTTGCAGAACTCCTCTGCGGACCCGCCGTACGCCTCTGACCCGCTCCCGCCGCCGAACGCTTTTCTTCCGAAAATTTGCGCCTTCCGCCAAAAGGTGTTATCTTTACCTCACAAACGACACTCTCCGTTATGAAGAAAGCGTTGCTTATCCTGCTGTCGGCGTGGTTCCTGGCGCCCTCCGGCGCGGAGGCCCAGAACATCATCCTCGGCGAAAAGGTCCCCGAGCTCAAGGCCGCGGGGTGGATCGACAACCGCCATCCGGCTCCGGCGGCGGTCACCTATCTCGAATTCTTCCACTCGTCGAATCCCGCGTGCATCACCTCCCTCAAACGGCTCAAGGACCTCGCCACACAATCGAAATCCCGTATGCGGGTAATCGTCGTCACTCGTGAGGACACCGCACGCATCGCACCGATACTCCGCCCCTACCTCTCGGAACGGGTCACGGCGACGATTCATGCCGACCGGGGTTTCTCGGCCTTCGGGGTCACCTACGTGCCCTTCGGCGTGCTGATCGACGCCCGCAACCGAGCCCTCTGGATGGGAAACAGCCTCCAATTCAACGAAAAACTCATCGAACAAGCAATCGATTGACCATATGTCCTTTACCAAAATAGACCACTACGAACGCGAATACGCGGACACGCACCACGATACGGCGCTGAATGTTACGGAAGGCGTTGAAGACCAGCCGATCATCAGTCCCTACTTCAAGCGGCACAAGAAACGCTCGCTCTCGACCGACGAATACGTCGAGGGCATTCTCGCCGGAAACATCACCACCCTCTCGCAGGCCATTACGCTCGTCGAATCCTCGAACCCCGACCACTACGCCCAGGCCCAGGAGATCATCGAGCGCTGCCTGCCCCACGCCGGGCGGTCGGTGCGCATCGGCATCACGGGCGTCCCGGGAGCCGGGAAGTCGACCTTCATCGAGGCCATCGGCAACATGGTCACCTCGCTGCGGCACAAGCTGGCCGTGCTGGCCATCGACCCCTCGTCGGAGCGCAGCGGCGGCTCGATCCTCGGCGACAAGACCCGCATGGAGAGCATCTGCAACAACCC
>CALUMM010000113.1 GCA_944321755.1 uncultured Alistipes sp. | reverse complement strand
GCGGCGCTGTGGATCGACCACTCGGGCGAGAGGACGGCCTGATCGCCCTTCATCCAGATGTGACGGGTCTCGTCGACCTCGCCCATGAGGTGGCAGACGGCGTGCTCTTCGGGGACTTCGAAATAGAAGTAGGCCTCCATGCGGCGCGAGTGTACGTGAGCGGGCATGGTGTTCCATACGCTGCCCGGGAGCAGTTCGGTCATACCCATCTGGAGCTGGCAGGTGGGGAGTACCTGGCTGACGAGCATTTTGTTGATGTTGCGGTCGTTCGAACCTTCGAGCGAGCCCATGTGCGCAACGACGGCCTCGGCCTTGGTGACCTTCTTGTCGGGATAGGAGCAGTGGGCCGTCGTGGAGTTGAAGTAGAACTTGGCGGGGTTCTTGGGGTCCTTGCTGGCGAAGGTGACCTCGCGGTCACCGGCACCGAGATAGAGGGCCTCCTTGTAGTCGAGGTCGAAGGTCTTGTCTCCGGAGGTGACGATGCCGGGGCCTCCGACGTTGAAGATACCCAGCTCGCGGCGGGTCAGGAAGTAGGGGGCCTTGAGCGGGTCGATGGCTTCGAGGCGGAGGGTTTCGTGAACGGGCATGGCGCCGCCGACGATCATGCGGTCGTACATCGAGTAGACCATGTTGACTTCATCGGCCGAGAACACCTTCTCGATGAGGAAGTCGCGGCGCAGACGGGCCGTGTCGTAATGCTTGGCATCCTCGGGATGCGCAGCGTAGCGGATTTCGTAATTGGTTTTCATGGAATATATTGAAAATTAATATGTTGTCTCTGTTTGCGGTGAAATTGGGCTGAGTTTTGAAAATTGGCCAACCAATTTCGATCCTTGCAAAGATAGTAAAAAAAACGGAATTGTACGATACGGAAGCGAAATAATTTACGGGAGATTCCGGGTCAGCGGATCGAATTCATGCGGATACTGGCCTTGACGAGTGCGAGGGCGCGGATCCGGGAGATTTCGACCTCCTTGTCGGCGTGGTGGGGGTTCTGGCTGACGAGCTTCACGCATCCGGGGCGTTCCGATTTCTGAATATACTTGACGGTGATGTACTCTTCGCCGTCGATGTCGATCGAGAGGAGGTACATGTCCCCCCAGAAGATGTCGTCGATGTTTTTGAGTTGTTTGTAGAGGACGATGTCGCCGCTTTTGAGCAGGGGGTACATCGAATCTCCGACGATGTAGATGGCGCCGTCGCACTTGGGGAGGTTTGGGATGTGGATGAAGTTGACGGGTTTTTGCTGCTGGCGGTCGGTGAAGAGGGGCACAAGCCCGGCCGTTCCTTCGATGGAGTAGAGGGGGACGCTCTGCAGGGGCAGCGAGTTGTCCGTTCGGTGCATGTAGGCGGTCAGGTCGGGTTCGGCGTTGAACATCTCCCCGACGCCGGTTTCGAGCCATTCGGGATTTACGTTCAATTCCTGAACCAGAATGTTCCGGTTCCGGGTCGAGAGTCCGGCCTTCCCGGTCTCGATCATCGAGAGGGCGGCTTTTCCGATACCAAGACGCTGTGCCAGTTGTTCTTGCGTCATCCCGAGCTGCTTCCGTATCAGTTTTACCCGTTCGTTCATGGCGTTTGATCAAAAAAAATGATATAAAATATTTGAACTTTATTGTACAAAATACAAATTTTGAACTTATCTTTGCCTCTGCAAAGTTAAACAATTTATTCTCTTCTGCAAAGAAATTTTGCAAAAAACCTTTGTATTCAATGATGTATTCGGTATCAACGGAACTTTACCTTGAAGTGGCGTCCCGCCTTCGGGATGCGATCGGCGACGGGAGTTACTTTTCCGGGACGTTGACCTTCGATTTCGGCGGGGTGGCGTGCCGCCTGACGGCCTCGGTGATCGTCTACCGGAGTCAGACCCGTTATCCGGAGGGCGATCGGGACGAGATCGCGGATCTGGTACCGGTCTGGTGGGAGTTCCACACGTCGGACGACGGGGGAGAGTTCCTGAACGACTTTTCGTTCTCCGAGTTGCGGTCCAGCCTCTGACCGCACCCGTGATGCGGCCTTCTGGCGGCCGCTCAGCGCTCCGGTTCTCCCTTCGCGGGTGCGGCGCCACCCTCCGGAGCCCGTTTTCAGTCTCCATTCGGCCGGGAATCCGCCCGTCGCGGCGCCGCCAGCACCGGATTCCCGACCCCAAACGACAACCAACATGGTTAAAATCACCGAATCGATCTCTGCGGGAGCACCTCCCGCAGAGATTTTCGTACCCGACATCGGGGAATTGGCCTTTCCGGCCGCAGCGCCTCCACCTCCGTCGTTTTCGGAGTTTGCCCTCGGGGTCTATCCGTTTCTCGAACTGCAACCCTTCCACCGGGTCTACTACCGGGTGCTGGAGGCCTTTGCCGAGGGACGGATCCGGCGTCTGATCGTGACGATGCCGCCGCAGCACGGCAAGAGCGTCGGGGCGACGACGCTGCTGCCGGCCTATCTGCTGGGGCTGGACCCCGACCTGCGGGTGGCGATCGCCTCCTATTCGGGGTCGCTGGCCTCGAAATTCAACCGCCGGGTCCAGCGGATTCTCGACTCGCGTGAATACGGGGCCTTCTTCCCGGAGACCTGCATCAAGCAGGGAACCAAACCGCCGGGCTATATCCGCACGTCGGAGGAGGTCGAGATCATCGGCCGCCGGGGCGGTCTGCTGTCGGTCGGACGCGAGGGCTCGTTGACGGGCAATCGCGTGGACTGCTTTATTTTGGACGACTTATATAAAGATGCGCTTGAAGCCAATTCGCCGCTCATCCGGGCGAACTGCTGGGAGTGGTACACCTCGGTGGTGCGGACGCGGATGCACAACGCCTCGCGCGAACTGATCGTCTTCACGCGGTGGCACGAGGAGGATTTGATCGGGACGCTGCTGCGGCGCGAACCGGTCGAGGCGTTGTGCCGGTGGTCGCAGCTGGAGTCGCCGCTGGCGGAGGGGTGGCTGCACCTGAACTTCGAGGCGCTGAAGAGTTTGCCGCCCACGGAGCTCGACCCGCGCCAGCCGGGCGAGGCGCTGTGGGAGGCGCAGCAGGGGGCGACGCTGCTGGCTGCGAAGCGGCGGCTGGACCCCGTGCAGTTCGAGGCGATGTACCAGGGGCACCCGACCGTCCGCGAGGGGCTGCTTTACGGACTGAACTTCGCGGAGTACGACGATCTGCCGCGCGAGATCGTGCGCCGGGCCAACTACACCGATACGGCCGACACGGGCGACGACTACCTCTGTTCGATCTCCTATGCGGTGGATGCCGACGGGCTGATCTACGTGACGGATGCGGTCTATTCGCGGGCGCCGATGGAGGAGACCGAACCGCTGGTGGGGGATCTTTTCGTGCGGTCGGGGGTGCGGCAGGCCTTCATTGAGAGCAACAACGGCGGGCGGGGTTTTGCCCGGGCGGTGCAGGCTTTGGCGCGGGACGTGCGGGTGGAGTGGTTCCACCAGAGCGGCAACAAGGAGGCCCGGATCCTCTCGAATGCCGCCACGGCCCTGCATCTGGTGCGCTGGCCGCGGGGCTGGAACCTCCGCTGGCCCGATCTCTACGCCCATCTGACGACCTATCGGCGGCGGTTCCGGGCGAACCGCTGGCACGATGCGGCGGATGTGGTGACGGGGATCGTCGAGCGGGAGTTTTCGGATCGCAGCCGCAAGCGCCTCCGGGGCGTGCGTTTCGCGTAAGGAACCTGTATGAAAAACGCCCGATCCATTCGAGGATCGGGCGTTTTCCGGGTGTGATGCGCCGGGCGGCTACAACTTCGGGACCATGTAGGTCAGCACGAGTCGGGCCACCTGTGCGTTCTTGCCGTTGATAATCGTGAGCCGGTAGCTGGTGTTCAGTGTCGGCATGAGGAGCATGAAGGTCATTGCCGTGCCGTCGTCGGCATAGACGAGCGAGTGGTCTGCGCTTTCTCCGTCGGTCGTCTGGATGTCGAACTCCGGGGTCTGCCCGGCGCCGTTCATGTAGACGTATTCGATGGTCGACAGCACCTTGCCGTCCACGGCCGGGAACTCGACGTAGGCACCCTCCTTGCTGAAAAAGAGAGCCTTGTTCGGTTCCGGGGCCTCGTAGTAGCGCGTCTGGTCGTTCCAGAAGAATTTGCCGTTTATTTCCGGGTCTCCATCGGCGAAGATGGCGAACGGACGGCCGTCGATCGTGTATTCGTGGCGTCCCGAGAGTGCCTCCTCCGTGGAGGCCGGAAGGGCCGGCGTGGCGATCTCGGGACCGCGGGCGAAGTCCAGCGTGAGGACCTCGGTGATCGGCAGCGGTTCGGGCGTCGCTCCCTCCTGGCTGACGGCAACGGTTGCTTCGGAACCCGGGATGGAGATCGTGATCTGTCCGAGTTGTTTTGCCTCGGAGTCGTTGTTGGCGGTCGTGGCGCTCACGTGCAGGGTGGCGTTGCCGGTGCCTTCGCTCGGGGCGAAGGTGAAGCCTTCGCCGGTCGAGGTGGCGCTCCAGGCTGCCTGGCTGGTGATGCTGATCTCGGCGGAGGAGCCGGCGGCGGCCTCCAGCGTGAGGGTCGAGGGGGTGACGGTCAGCGTCGTCGAGGCGCTGCTGTCCCCACCGTCTTTTTCATCGTTGCTGCTGTCGCAGGCGGGGGCGAAGGCCAGAGCGGCCGTTGCCAGCAGGGCCGTCAGGCCCCGCAGAAATCGGAGTGATAGCATATCGCGGAAAATTTGGAAATCGGTCGGATTAGAGCTCTTCGAGCCGGGCTACGGGCGAGACGTCGAGCGAGGCGAATTCACCCTGCTGATAGTGGTAGTACCCGGCCATGGCGATCATGGCGGCGTTGTCGGTCGTGAACTTGAACTCCGGGAGGAAGGTCCTCCAGCCGCGGCGGCGTCCCGCCTCGACAATCCCGTTTCGCAGTCCGGAGTTGGCCGAGACGCCGCCGGCGATGGCGATGTCGCGGATGCCGGTCTCCTTCGAGGCGCGGATCAGCTTGTCGAGCAGGATCTCGACGACGGTCGACTGCAGCGAAGCGCAGAGGTCGGCCTTGTGTCGCTCGATGAAGTCGGGGTCCTGGGCCACGGCGTCGCGCAGCATGTAGAGGAACGAGGTTTTCAGTCCGGAGAAGGAGTAGTCGTAACCGTCGACGCGGGGGTGCGCGAAGTGGAAGGCCTTGGGATCGCCCTCCTTGGCCAGCCGGTCGATGACCGGGCCGCCCGGGTAGGGGAGTCCCATGACCTTGGCGCACTTGTCGAAGGCTTCGCCTGCGGCGTCGTCGATGGTGGTTCCGATGATGCGCATTTCGAGCGGGGAGTCCACACGCACGATCTGGGTGTGTCCTCCGCTGACGAGCAGGCAGAGGAACGGGAAGTCGGGATGGGGCAGCGTGCGGTCCGGGAGGTCGATGAAGTGGGAGAGGATGTGTCCCTGGAGGTGGTTGACCTCGACCATGGGGATGTTGCGGGCGATGGAGAGCCCCTTGGTGAAGGAGACGCCGACGAGCAGCGAGCCGACGAGCCCGGGGCCGCGCGTGAAGGCGATGGCGTCGATGTCGGAGGCCGAGAGCCCGGCGTCGCGCAGGGCGGTGTCCACCACGGGGATGATGTTCTGCTGGTGGGCGCGTGAGGCCAGTTCGGGAATCACGCCGCCGTATTTGACGTGCACGGCCTGGGAGGCGATGACGTTCGAGAGCAGGACGTGGTTGCGCAGGACGGCCGCCGAGGTGTCGTCGCACGAGGATTCGATGCCGAGAATTGTAATATCCATCCGGTTTTTCGCTGTTATTTTAACTATTTTCGCTAACTTTGCCAGTTATAACGGTGTTCCGATGCGCAAAGGTATAAAAATATTGGGAATGGTGTTCTCGGCGGCGGTGTTGTTGCTGATAATTCTTCCCTTGGGCGTATCGCTGCTGCTCGACATCCGGCGGGTGCAGAACTTCGTGGTGCACAAGCTTGCGGAGGCGGTTTCGGAGCGCCTGCAGACCACCGTATCGATCGACCGCGTGGATATCGGGCTTTTCTCGAAGATCCGCGTCGACGGCTTCTATGTCGAGGATTATGAGCGGGATACGCTGCTATATGTGGGTCATCTGGACGCCTACGTCACGCGGTTCGGGCTGCTGGGCGGAGGGCTGGAGTTCAGCCGCGGGACGATTGCCGACGCCCGCCTCTACCTGCGCCAGACCCCTTCGGGTGAGATGAACATCAAGCAGATCGTCGACCGCATTTCGAATCCCGACCGTCCGAAGAAGGGGAATTTCCGGCTGACGCTCCGGAAGGCCTCGATCGAGGGGATGGACCTCTGCCTGGAGCGCCTCGACCGCCG
>CALUMM010000112.1 GCA_944321755.1 uncultured Alistipes sp. | reverse complement strand
ATCAACGATGCGCTCGATGAACTGCGTGTACTGATACGCCGCCGCTACGACCAGATGCTGCGCGGCGAGGAGACCATCACGGCCGCGATGCTCAAAAACGCCATTACCGGACTCGACCAGAGCGCCTCTACACTTCTGGGCGTCTGCGACCGATTCATCAAGGATTATACCGACCTGCTGCGCACCAAACAGTGTTGTCGCGAAACCTACCTGCGCTATCTGCTTACGCGCAACCGTCTCGAGGAGTTCATGCGCAACCGCTACCGCATGCCGGACATTCCGGTCAAGGAGATTCAGCCACGTTTTGCCGCGGAATTCGACCGCTGGCTGCGAATAACCTATCAGTTGACCAACAATTCGACGATGAAACTTATGCGGCAATTGAAGACCATGCTGCGCGTCAGCCATCTGAACGGCTGGTCGAAGAGCGACCCGCTGGCCTGTTACAAGATTCACTTCGAGAAGGTCGACCGCGGCTATCTGACCGATGCCGAGTTGAGCCGTCTCGAGAGCAAGACCTTTCCTACCCGACGGCTGGAGGTCATCCGCGACCTGTTCCTCTTCAGTTGCTACACCGGACTGGCCTACATCGACCTGAAGAACCTTACATCCGACATGCTTCAGCGCTGGCCCGACGGCAACATGTGGATAGACACCAAACGGCAGAAGACGAATATTCCGGTACATGTGCGGTTGCTGGAGACACCGCTGCGGCTTATCGAAAAGTATAAGGGTTCGGTCAAGGGGAAGAGCCGGCTGCTCTTCCCCGTGCCGTCGAATCAGAAGGTGAACTCCTACCTGAAGGAGATTGCCGACCTCTGCGGTATCGACAAGGATCTGACATTCCACATGGCCCGCCACACGTTCGCCACGACGGTGACGCTGGCCAATGGTGTACCCATCGAGACGGTTTCGAAGATGCTCGGTCACACGAACATTCAGACAACGCAGATCTATGCCCGAGTGATCGACACGAAGATCAACAACGACATGGAGGCCCTGGCCCGCAAGCTGAACGCCCGTTCGATTATTCGACAGTCCGAAACAACAGCCGTGTAACCTTTCGGGTTACACGGCTGTCATAAATATCCGATTTTTTGTCACCGGGACAAATAGCTGTTCAATACTTGTCCTGGATGAAATGAGTACGCAGGCGTGGTTCTGGAACCGGTTTGTCAATCCCGTTCTCCCGTCCGCACGCAATGCACTTCAACAGCCAGGCCATATTCCGTCCGAGTGTACGCATCGTCTGCAGCCCCTCCTTGTCCCTGAGGACATCGTCCGGCGTAAAACCGTGCACCGAGTTCCAGTATTGCGACGAAACGATGGGCATGTTGCTGATGGTGAAATACTGGTTGAGCTGTTCGAAGGTCGCCGAAGCTCCCCCGCGACGACAGGAGACAACCGCTGCCCCGACCTTGCCCGCCATCCGCCTCTCCGTAGCATAGAAAAGTCGATTCAGAAAAGAGACAAGCTGCCCGCTCGGCCCGCTGTAGTAGACCGGAGAACCGATGACCAGACCGTCGAATTCGTCGAGACGCCGTTGAATCTCCTGCACAAGATCCTCGCGAAAACAGCAGCCCGTATCGAGGCATTTGCCGCAGGCAATGCATCCGGCGATGGGCTTTTTGCCCAGATAGAGCATCTCCGTCTCTATGTCGTTGGCCTGCAGGGTCGCTGCCACCTCGCTCAGGGCCGTATGGGTGCAGCCCTCGCGGTTGGGGCTGCCGTTGATGAGCAATACCTTCATGGCCTGTCAGAATTTATGCGCCAGAGCTGCCGCCCGTGCGCAGCCGTCCGTCTTTTCGATGTCTCCCTCGTCGAGCACTCCTGGGACGAGCACCTCGCCGGCCATCTCCCATTTCAGCAGGGCCGCCGTACGCTCCATCGGTATGCGTACACCATCCATGACCGTCGGGTCCTCCTCTTCGCAACAGGTGATGAGCGCACACTTTTTGCCGGCAACCGCTTTGCCGCCGACCACCAGCGAAAAGAGGCAATCGATGATTCCCTTAATCTGTGCCGGTATCGAATACCAGTAGACCGGCATGGTAAAGACAACGGCATCGGAGGTGAGTATCGACGCGGCCACGGCATCGAATTCGGCATTGAACGAGCAGGCCTTGCCGCTCTTGTAGCAGGTCATGCAGGCGTGGCATCCGCCGACATGCATGAAGGCCGCATCGAATCGCTCGACGGTATGTCCGCACGCTTCCGCCTCGCGGATGAACGCATCGGTCATGGCAAAACTGTTGCCGTGTTTGCGGGGACTCCCTGTGATGACTGTGATTTTCATAATGAATCTTCTCCTATTTTCTGATCGTGTCCGAATTCTGGTTGTAGGCTTTCGCCACGCAGCGCCACTGGCCGTCGATCTTCATCAACAGCAGGTAGTCGGTGAAGTCGATGCGCCCGCCCCATTTCTCCTCCAGGACGCGGACTACCGCCAGGGTCTCCTCGACATCCAGCACGTCGATGCGCGCCTTGAAATCCGGACCTGCGGCCACGGTATCGACGTTGTGGTAGAACTGCTCGATGCTGCCGTGCTCGAGCCGGCCGTCCAGATAGCCGAAAAGAACTGCTTCGTCGATGAACAGTTCGCGTGCATAGGCACTCCGGCCTTCGGCCACGCTCTTTACAAACTTCAGGGCCGCCGCCTCGACGGCCTTGTACTCTTCGATGTTTGCTCTCATAATCGCTCCGTTGATCAGGTTGTTTTGTATGTGCAAAGCTATGGCAAGGATGGCTATTGTACAAGTACCGAAAAATTTATCATATACCGAAAATTTTATCGCTATATATCCATTCCGGACCATTATACCTAAATTTGCACCATAACAATTCGGTAAGCAACATGTACGAACGAAAAATCCCCATCGACTTCAGCTGTCCGCTGCGGCTTACGATGAGCCTCATCGATTCAAAATGGAAATCATGCATCCTCGACGAATTGCGACACAAGGCCTTGCGTCCAAGCGAACTGCACCGTGCGCTGCCCGAAGCTGCGCCCAGAGTGCTCGACATGCAGCTCCGGGAACTGGCCGATGACGGACTGGTGCAAAAGACCATCTATCCCGAATTGCCGCCCCGGTCGGAATATACCATCACCGAGCTGGGACGCTCCCTGCTCCCCATCATAGATGCCATGATCGAATGGGGAGAGTCGCATCGTGAGTTGTTGAGACCGGATAAATAGGTGTTTCAACAGTTGAGACAGTCCGCATAGCGGTATAATACGAGACAAAGTATCCCTATGCGGTAAGACGCTACCGCTACCTTTATCCCGAAAGAGGATACGGGTATGGCGGAATTCGGCGTGAAATACTGGGCGGAGCTACGGTCGCGGTACAAGAGCGTGCTGTGGCGCGTGGAGATTGCCGAGCGCGGATTTACGGGTACGGCCGAGGAGATGGCTTTCGATGGCGGCACACCGCTGCAGATCACCTGGGAGAAGCGCGGCGACGAGTTCTACGTTCCGGTCAAGGCATCGGAGGCAACCATCAACATTCTCTGCCGCGAAAACTTCCGCTACCTCTCGCTCTTCACCTCCGACCCGCGGCAGTTCCGGGTCTCCATCCTCCGCAGCGGGCAACTTTACTGGCGGGGTTACGTCACTGCCGACCTCTACTCCGAGGCCTTTGCAGCACCTCCCTATACCGTCTCGGTTAAGGCCGTCGATGGATTCAACCTGCTTTCGAGCATCCCGTTCCGCGACCTTGTGCGTATCGGCACGACGGGACGACGCACGCTGTGGGAGTTGCTCTGCGCTTGTACCGATCTGTTGGAACTCGATCTCGATATGGCGGACTGGATGGATTTGCATGCCGAGGGCATGGACGAGAACATCTCTCCGCTGCGTCAGACCTACCTCGACCTCGAACGGCTCTACTACGTCTACGAGGAACCGACCTACCGCGACATTCTTGAGCTTTGCCTGCGGCCGTTTGCCGGGCAGATCTTTCAGTCGAACGGTGCGCTGCATATCCGCCGCGCCGTGTCGCTCTATCGCTCGGAGCGTCCGATGAGTTTCTACCGTGTCGGTACGGAATATCCCGTGGGACGGATCATCGCGGGCAGCGGACGGCGCCTGGTCATCCATACCGGAGCGCAGGTCATCACCTCTGCCGCACGGGCCGCAGTCGACGGCATGTGGGACGGCGACCTGCATATTCCGGGTGAAGCCACGCTGGATATTGTGCCGGCCCTGCGCCAGGTGACCGTCGACGTGAAAAACAAGAGTCTGTCCAACCTCATCGACCATCTGGGATTCTACCGCAGGGATGCATGGACCGACCCGTATGGATTCATCTCGCAGAAGAGCGCTGCGGAGTTGTCGTTCGTCGGCGACGACGACCATCAGGGCGTGGAGATCGCGACCCGCGGCGAGCACGTCGAGCAATGCAACTTCCCGCTGACGTGGGAGTGTGGCATGCAGGTCTATCACAGCGAGTGGGGACTGGGCGTGATCCACAATCCGAATACGGCTGTTGCCGTCGAGGTGCATTACGGCGTGCGTATCGTCGGAGAAGGTGCAACCTATTCGCTCTCCGAGGGTGGAGCGTGGGTTGCGGGCGACCGGGAGATAGTTCGGGAGATGAAGACCGGAAGCGAGGAGAATATGAAGGTCGAGATCGACGGCATTCCGTGCGACGGCGAGTGGCAGTTCTTCTTCCGGCAGACACTTATCGGACGGGTAACCACATATGAGGGGCGCGACGGCGTAATCATCGGAGCGGAACGCACGTCGGGACATCTCGAAAGCGTCGCTTTCCGTAACATGAGCCTTACGATCGACGCCGGGGAGCGTTATGATGCCGGGCTGCATTACGAGGCGCTGGTCAACCCGGCAAACAACGTGGATATGGGCATCACGTTCCCGGTGGGCGACATTCCTGCCGTACCGAACGACCGGTTACTTTACTCGCTCTACTACCTCGATGCGGCGGGCAACCCCACGCGCACGTGGCACACGAAGGGTCGCCGCGATTTCGGAACGCTCGTGGAGCACGTCGTGCAGGGAGCGCTGCGCTTCCGCCAGCGGCCGAGTCGCCGCATCACGGGCGAACTCTTCACCGGTGCGCATCTGGACATGAACACCGTCGTGCGCGACGACAAGTTCCTCCATGCGGCCTACGCCGTAAATTCTCTCGAACTCAACGCGCTTGACGACAGTTACGATTGTGAACTGGTCGAGATGCCGGGGTTGCTCGCGACGGAAATGCCGCCCGAAGGCGACGACTGCATCGAGGTTGCCGCGTTGTCGTTTACGGTCGGCAAGGTGATTCGTTGTCTCAACCTGCTGCTGTTGCAGGATGCTTCGCAGCGAACGGTTTATCTCTTCGATGCAGCGACCCGCTCCGTGCGCGAAATCTACCGCCGCGACGAACCCTTTGCGATGTATGAGGCCGACGAGGGGTTCGTTACGGTCGAGGGGCCGCGGCTGTGCTTTGTCGATTGCCGGGGCGTCGTACAACATCTCCTCGATCTTGGGGAGACATATCACTATCCAGCCACACGGATGGACGGCTACTTCCATATCCTGAAGGAATACCGTCAGTATGTCGGGCCGCGCAGCACATCGGCTTTGGCCTCTGACGACGCCTATTGGCGAACCTACCGCTGCCTGAACCGACCGGAGTATCCCTATGACGAAGATGATGCCTACCATCGTGGGCCGAACACCACGGGGACCTCCATGTCGGGCGAGATCCTCGAACTGCGACGTACGGCCGACACGCTCGTGATCAATACTTCGCAGTACGCCTATCTGCACGACCGCCACTTCGACAAGCCCTGCATGATGCAGCGGTTGGAGGCCGGCGCGCGGATCGTAACCATCTCGGACCGTCTTCTCGGGATGAATCTCGGCGAGGAGTTTCTCCTCTATCATCGGGATTCGATTACCGGACGCACGCTGCTGCAACGCCGAGCCGGGCCGGTCGACTGTGCCGATCAGACATTGAGCGAAGTAGCCGTGGCGCGCGAAGGCGCAGTCTCGCTCATCGGGCTCGACGACGGCTTGCTGCGCGGTGTAAAAAATCGGTCGGGAGCCGGACAGCCGCTTGTCGGACTCTTCTATATCTGGGGCGATCTCTACCTCATACGCGAACGCTCCATCCACAAATACATTCCCTGAATCATGGAGACACTGAGCCTTATTCTGAACTTCGTGCTGGCCAGCGGACTGGCCGGCACCATTCTCTTCTTCCGCTCGAAACGGCGCAAGGCCTCGGCCGAAGCCGACTCGGCGGAGTTGGAGAACACCGAGAA
>CALUMM010000111.1 GCA_944321755.1 uncultured Alistipes sp. | reverse complement strand
AGCCGTATGATGCGAAAGTATCATGTACGGTTCTTAGAGGGGAAAGCATCCGCAAGGATGCCGACCTACTCGACAAGGCGTACTACGATGCCCTGAAGACGGTCCACAACATCATCAAGGATGCGCGCAAGGTCAAGTTGACGATCGAGATGGTCAGCGAGATTACGGACATCTACGTCAATGGATTCAACCGCATGGTTACGGACCCGAACTTCACGCCGGATGAACTCGCCGCGATCTCGGCCGGATACGCACGACTTCTGGAGGAGGGCGGCGCGCTGGTTACGGATTTGAAGAACGTCGTAACCTCCGGGAACGGACTCTCGATGTCGGACAAGGAGCGCATGGATGTCGTGGATCAGATCTACTACCGGATGCTGGAGTACCGGAACCTGACACGCTATTTCACGAACAAGACGATCTCGGTGTCGTATCTGCGCAGCCGTGCGAAGGGCGATTCGTCGCGTGTGCTGGCTCTTTACGGAAGTCCGAGTGAAAGATACTGGTAGCCATGACGCCGCTTGCAATCGATTTTGAGAATCTGCACCAGGTGTTGCGGAACCTCTATCAGGAGATGATGCCCCTGTGCGGCGACATGGTTGGAGTAGCCAAAGGTGTCGCAGGTCTGGGAGCCCTCTTCTACGTCGCCTATCGGGTGTGGAAGGCCCTTGCCAATGCGGAGCCTGTGGATGTGTTTCCTCTGCTGCGGCCCTTTGCCATCGGGTTGTGCATCATGTTCTTCCCGACGATTGTTCTGGGAACGATCAATACGGTTCTCTCTCCCGTCGTTCAGGGGACGCACGCCATACTGGAGGGTCAGACCCTCGATATGAGTGAGTACCAGAAACAGAAGGATGATCTCGAATACGAGGCCCGGGTCCGTGAAGGCAAGGCGTGGCTGGTGGATGATGAGGTCTACGATCAAAAGCTCGCCGACCTGGGAATTACGGACATGGGAGAGATTATCGGCATGTGGTGGGAGCGGACCTGGCATGGAATCAAGAGTTGGTTTCGGGAGCTGGTTCGGGACTTTTTCGACCTGCTCTTCAATGCAGCTTCGCTGACTGTGGATACGCTGCGCACGTTCTTTTTGGTGGTCTTGTCCATTCTGGGTCCGCTTTCCTTTGCCCTGTCGATCTACGACGGTTTTCAGAGTACGCTCACGCATTGGTTGTCGAAATACATCTGCGTGTATCTGTGGCTGCCGATAGCAGACCTTTTCTCGGCCATTCTTGCCAAGATTCAGAACCTGATGTTGCAGGCCGACATCGCGGCCTTGCAGGATCCCAACTATATTCCGGACAGCGGGGATGGTATCTATATCATCTTCCTGATAATCGGGATCATCGGATATTTCACCATTCCGACGGTTGCAGAATGGGTTGTGCAGGCCGGAGGTGGTTCCGGAACGGGTGGTGTCAATCGAGCCGCATCGTTCGGGGCCGGTGTTGCCGGAGGTGCCGCGGGGTCTCTTGTCGGCAAGGCCGTCCCACGGGGAGGCGGTGAAAACGGTTCTTCGCCAAATGGTCGGAATCTCGCTACATCGAATCACTCATAATACATTACCGAGATGGAATTCAAGTCATTGAAAAATATTCAGACGAGCTTTCAGCAGATCCGGATCTTCACACTGGTGTTCCTGGGGCTGTGCGCTGTGGTAGCGATATTCAGCGTTGCCAAGAGCTACCGGTTTGCCGAGCGCCAGCGGGAGAAGATCTATGTGCTGGATCAGGGCAAGTCGCTGATGGTGGCTCTGTCGCAGGACCTGAGTCAGAACCGTCCTGTCGAAGCCCGGGAACATGTCCGGCGGTTCCATGAACTCTTCTTCACGCTGGCCCCGGACCGCGCGGCCATCGAGAGCAACATCACGCGAGCGCTGTTTCTCTGCGACAAGAGTGCCTATCACTATTCGCAGGATTTGCAGGAGAAGGGCTACTACAACCGCATAGTAGCCGGCAATATCAACCAGACCTTGCAGATTGACTCCATGTCGTGTGATTTCGACCGATACCCTTACCGCATCACGACGTATGCACGTCAGATGATTATCCGCGAGAGCAACATCACCGAGCGGTCGCTTGTTACGCGCTGCAATCTGATCAATTCGGTGCGTTCGGACAACAATCCGCAGGGATTCACGATGGAACGCTTCGAGATTCTTGAAAACCGCGACCTGCGGGTCTATGCCCGATAGCCATGATACGACGAGGAATGAATCACCTGGGCGCCTGGTGTGAAGCACACCTGCGGCGTCTGTGCGAGGCCATGAGCCCCGACCTGCGACTTTATGTCATCATCGGAATGTTGCTTCTCTTTGCGGCCCTGTCTCTCTACACGACGCTTACGGCGATCGGCAACATCGGACGCAACAGCGGGAATGCGTTGGAGATCGAGCACCTCCGACATCTTGAACTTAAACAACCGTCCGGAGCGGACAGCCTTCGGACACAAACCATTGAAAACCATGAACGAGAAACAGCAGAATAAGGAGCCGAAGCAGGAGTTGCAG
Organism: uncultured Alistipes sp.; assembly: GCA_944321755.1. Taxonomy (GTDB): domain Bacteria; phylum Bacteroidota; class Bacteroidia; order Bacteroidales; family Rikenellaceae; genus Alistipes. The sequence goes on along the minus strand of CALUMM010000111.1, from coordinate 3,880 downwards.
CAGTCGAAAGCTCTCACTCCGCAGCAGATTCAGCAGCGTCGCAAGCTGCTGGTGTATCCGGCGTTGTTCCTGATTTTTTTCGGTATTCTGTGGCTGATCTTCGCCCCTTCGGATGAAACCGATCAGGAACAGAAGAAAGGTCTCAACACGGAACTTCCGACTCCGGAGCAGAGCGGTATCGTCTTCGACAAACGCGATGCTTATGCCCAGCAGGAGATGCACGACAAGCAGGAGGCCAAGATCCGAACCCTTGAGGATTATGCCTTCTCTCTGGATGACGAGTCCGGGTATGAGGAGGTCGAGACGTCGGCTTCCGCACAAGTATACGAGACGAGCCCTCGATTCGGAGGCCATGAATCTTCGGATGCTCTGCAATCGTCTGTCGGAGCATACCGGGATCTGAACACGCAGTTGGGAAGTTTCTACGAGCAGCAGGAAGAGACTTCCTCCGATGAGGAGATAAAACTCATGGAGCGTATCGAACAACTCGAAGCGGAGCTCAAGCAACAGCAGGTCGGGACCTCTGCGGAACAACAACTGGATTTGATCGAAAAATCCTATCAGTTGGCCTCCCGGTACATGAACGGCAATGGAGGTACGCAATCAGAGGCTACTGCGACGACCCGTAACGGCAAGGCCGTCGTGGAACCCGTGCAACAGGTACGCCATGAGGTCGTGTCGTTGCTTGCAGCCCCCATGTCGGATTCGGCCTTTGTCGAGGAGTATTCACGGCCTCGCAACTGGGGATTCCACACCGCCGCAGGCGATACCTCGGCGCCGCGCAAGAACAGTATCAACGCTTGTGTTTACCGGACTACTACCGTGACGGATGGAGATGAGATTCCCATCCGCCTGCTGGAACCGATGATGGCGGGTGAGGTGTTGATTCCTGCCAATACGATTCTGACGGGCACCTCGCGTATCGACGGCGAGCGCATGTCGATCACGATACAGGCCGTGCAGTACGAAGGCAGCGTCATTCCGATCGAGCTGCAGGTGTATGATCTGGACGGCGGTGCCGGCATTTCGGTTCCTGCCTCCGAAGAGATCAGCGCCGTCAAGGAGATTGCGGCCAATGCCGGTTCGGGACTCGGAAGCAGTATCACGATCACGGACGACGCCGGGACACAGTTGCTTTCGGATCTGGGTCGCAGCGTCATCCAGGGAACCGCGCAGTATATCGGACAGAAGATGCGACAGGTCAAGGTCACGCTTAAAGCGGGCTACCGGGTGTTGCTGTTGCCGCCACTTGAATAGAAGCCACTGAAATCCAAATACCAACACGACCACATTTAAAGTACAAGTTTATGAGAAAGATGCTTATGACACTCGCGTTTTGCGGGTGCCTCTCCGGTGCCTTTGCGCAGGAGACGACCACGAAGGCGGCGACCACGCCGCAACCTGCCGAAGGGATGCATTCACCCTCGACGGGAGACTATTTCAACGGACTGACGCGGCCGCTGACGTTCGACCGGATGATCCCTCCCTATGCGCTGGAGGTCACGTTCAACAAGACCACGCATGTGATCTTCCCCGCGGCCATACGCTATGTCGATCTGGGGTCTGCCGATCTGCTGGCAGCGAAAGCCGACGGTACGGATAACGTGCTGCGTGTGAAGGCGGCCCTGCGGGACTTTTCGCGGGAGAGCAACCTCTCGGTGATTACGGAGGATGGCGCCTACTACACCTTCAACGTGAAGTATGCCGATGAGCCGCAGAAGCTCTCCGTGGAGATGACCGATTTCCTGCATGACGGCGAGGCCGTAAATCGGCCGAATAACGCACTGGAAATCTACATGAAGGAGCTGGGCAGTGAGTCTCCGATGCTTGTGCGGCTGATTATGAAGTCGATCTACAAGAACGACCGTCGGGAGATCAAGCATATCGGCTGCAAGCGTTTCGGCATTCAGTATCTGCTCAAGGGGATCTATTCGCACAACGGGTTGCTGTATTTCCACCTGCAACTCAAGAACTCGACGAATGTACCCTTCGACGTCGACCATCTGACCTTTAAGATCGTGGACAAGAAGGTCGCCAAGCGCACGGCTATCCAGGAGCAGGTGATCTGGCCGCTGCGAGCCCACAACAACGTGCAGGTTATTCCCGGTAAGTCGAGCGAGCGCATGGTCTTCACGCTTCCGAAGTTCACGATCCCCGACGACAAGCATCTGGTCGTCGAGCTGTATGAAAAATCCGGCGGACGGCATCAGAGCTTCACGATTGAGAATGCCGACCTGGTTCGCGCCCGAGTGATTGACGAATTAAAGGTCAAGTAAGATGAAACGCGCGGTATTCATACTGGTGTTGTCGTTGAGCCTGACGCTCACCGCGGGAAAGAGCTTTGCGCAGCGAGCCTTGCCGGGGATGCGGGGTCTGGAACTCCGCACGGGCATGGTGGACGGCTGGTATTCCTCGTCGCCGTCGAGCGCCACGGGCTATTATTTCGGACTGGCGATGAACCGCTACGCGAAGAATGCGAACAAGTGGGTTTACGGCGTCGAATACCTTAACCGGAGTTATCCCTACAAGAGCTGGCGGATCCCCATGGCTCAATTTACGGGTGAGGGCGGATATTATTACAAGTTCCTCACCGACGCCTCGAAGACCTTTTTTCTCTATCTGGGCGGCACGGCCATGGCCGGCTATGAGACGGTGAACTGGGGAGACCGTCATCTTTCCGACGGCTCGACGCTCCAAAGCCGGGATCGCTTCATCTATGGTGGAGCCGTTACGCTGGAGGCTGAAGCCTACCTCGCAGATCGAATCATTCTCTCTGTCTCGGGTCGTGAACGGGTGCTGTGGGGCACAACCTCCGGGCATTTTCACACCCAGTTCGGCATTGCATTGAAATTTATAATCGACTAACAATCGAACAGTAACCCTTTTTTATTAACCGTCGCGCAAGCGACATAAAACCAATTACTTATATGAAAAAGCTGTTTTTGGCGGCCGGTGCCGCCCTGGCCCTTCTTGCCTCTTGCAACAAGGAAACCGAAATGATTAACCCCGCTCCGGAAGCACGTCCTGATGGAGCCTCGGTAACGATCACCCTCTCTGCGGGCGATGATGCGCAGACCCGTGCCTTCTTCGATGCCACGGCTACGGCCGAGGCGTGGGAGAAGAGCCTCTCGTCGCTCTCTGTCTTCACGTTCAACGCCTCGGGCGATCTGATTCTGCGCCGCGATTTCACGGTCTCGGAACTCGCCTCGAAATCGGCGACCTTCTCGCTTCCGAAGTCGGCGGCCGGAACCGAATGCTCGTTCTATGCCGTTGCGAATTACGACGCTTCGTCGGCCAAGACCCGGTCGGCACTCACGGCTCTCGTGGAGAAGTCGGCTGGAGACTATAACGGCACCTTCGCGGATGTCTCGACCAAAGCGCTGCGCTCGGGCGGTTTCGTGATGTCGGGCTCGACGACCAAGACCGTCGGTGCAGTGAATACCTCGACACAGGTGGGCATCTCGCTCAAACGCACGGTGGCAAAGGTCGCCCTTCAAACCTCGATCGACCCGGAGTTTTCGGAGAAGTATCCCGGCTCGATCACGATCACCTCGGTGAAGCTCTCGCGCGCCGCTTCGCAGTCGCTTGTCGTGGCCGGTACACCCTCGACGGGAGCCATGACCTACACCCATACGCAGACCCCGGGTACGGCCTCGTCGAAGTACAACAGCCTCTTCTATGTTTATGAGACGGGAACGCTCAATGCGGGAAGCCGCGTGCTGCTGGAGATCAACGCGACCTACGACAGCGACGGCAGCAGCTCGACGAACGATGACCGTTCGGAGGTAACCTATTCGGTCGAGCTGACGGGCAAGGCTGCGGGGCAGATCCTCCGCAACGGCTACTACCGGGTTGCCGCCAATATCACGGGCCTTGTGGG
>CALUMM010000110.1 GCA_944321755.1 uncultured Alistipes sp. | reverse complement strand
GGTGCCTTCGGATACAACGCCCGCGACGACAAGTACGAGGATCTGCTCAAGGCCGGTATCATCGACCCGACGAAGGTATCGCGTGTGGCTCTGGAGAACGCCGCTTCGATCGCCTCGATGTTCCTGACGACGGAGTGCGTGCTGGCCGAGAAGAAGTCGGAGCAGCCTGCGCCTGCGATGCCGGCCGGCGGCATGGGCGGCATGATGTAGTGATCGGCCGCTGTCCGACGACAGCATAAGTGAAACCGGGACACTCGTTTTCGAGTGTCCCGGTTTTTTTGTCGCGGGAGCTTAACTTTCTGACGCTCCTCGGAGCTGCCGGTAGCGGATGATGTCGGCAACGGAGACCACGGGATAGCCGTTTTCCCGGGCGAAGCGCTCCACTTCGGGCCTTCGGGCCATGGATCCGTCGGGCAGGGTCAGTTCGCAGAGTACGGCGCAGGGGGCATAACCGGCAATACGCATCAGGTCGACGCTTCCCTCGGTGTGGCCGCGGCGACCGAAGACGCCGCGGTCGTGGGCAATGAGCGGGAAGAGATGGCCTGGGCGGGCGAGATCCTGCGGTGAGGCGTGCGGTGCGATGGCGGCCCGGATCGAAGCAAGACGGTCCGCGGCCGAGACGCCCGTCGTGATGCCCGTGGCGGCTTCGACCGATACGGTGAAGTTTGTGCCCTGGCGGTTCGTATTGTGCCGGACCATCGGGGGCAGGGCGAGTTGGCGGGCCTTTTCAGCGGTGATGCAGAGGCAGACGATCCCGCTGCAACAGCGGATCATCTGAGACATCTGCTCCGGGGTGATGCGCTCGGCTGGAAAGATCAGGTCACCTTCGTTTTCCCGATCCTCGTCATCGGTCAGCAGGATGCCGGCACCCCGGCGCAGGGCCGTAACTGCGATTTCAACGCGGTGGATTGCTTCGGCGGCTTCCTCAAATGTCGGTTTTTCATTCATGTCTTGCGAATTTTGGATTCCGAAGCAAAATTAGGAAGGGAATATCCCGATGAATGGTTGTATATTTGCACAATATGGTGCTGTATTTGCCAGAATGGTTGTCTCATGAAAACAGGAATTATCCATCGGTTGGTTCCGGCAGACGAGCTCCTGTCGGTGGTTCATCTTCCGGGGCTCGCTTTTGAGGCCCCGTTGCACTATCATACGGAGTATGAGTTGATCCATGTCGTAGCCGGATCGGGCGTGGAGTTCGTAGGCGGAGGAACCGCAGTTTATACGCCCGGAACCCTCACGCTCATCGGAGGAGGTGTTCCGCATCTGCATTTGTGTGCGGCGGATGAACGCGGCACGGCGCTTTGCGAGGTGCTCTATTTCCCGCAAAAGCTCTTTCCGCTGCAGCTGTCGGACCTCCCCGAATTGCGGTGGATCGATTCCCTGCTCGAACGCAGCCGTTGCGGTGTACGTTTTCATGGAAGTCGGGAGTTGGATGCCTTTGTGTCGGCCATGAATCGGCTCGATGAGGCCGAAGGGATCGGTCGGGTTTGTATCCTTATGGAGCTGCTGGACCTTCTGGGCCGCAGCTGCGATTTCTGCTGCATCGATGTCACGGGCGAGGGGCGTAGCCGTGGCCTTTGTGGTGCCGAGGAGCCTTTGTGGCGGGTGCACCGCTTTCTGCTTGGCAATTACGGTCGGAAACTCTCCCTCGCGGAGATCGCCTCCCGGGCCGGGATGTCTCCGGCTGCCCTGTGCCGCTATTTCCGCCGTCGGACGGGACGCACCGTGTTCGACTATGTCAATGCCTTCCGTATGGCCAAGGTGTGCAGCGGTCTGATTCGTACCGACAGCTCCGTTGCGGCGCTGGCTGCGGAGGCCGGATTCTGCAACCTGTCGCATTTCAACCGATTGTTCCGGGCTGCGACCGGAATGACCCCGACCGAGTATCGCCGAAGTCTCGGATTGGATCCGTCGCTTCGGCCCCAGGCTACGGCATCCAGGTGACAATCCCCTCGACGGGATGCTCCTGCAGCCAGGCCGAGAACTCCGCGTAGCTGCGCACACCGCCCGCCAGAACGGCCCGGTAATAGGCGATGCCCGGGATATGCTCCCCGTCGGGCGTCTCGAATTTCAAACGCAGAATAGCTTCCCGCGCCTCCGGGGTCAGCGCCGCCGCAATGAGGTCGGCCACCCGTTCGAAATATCCCGCCCAGGGCGAATCCTCCGCCATGTGGATCATGTCGATCTGCCACCGGCGCCCGTCGCGGTCCTCGTACTGTGCGTGCCATTCGAGGCAGCAGTCCTCGGCGTCGAGCAGGTTGCCGTACTCCATCCGCCGGATGCCGGGCCGCTCGGCAATCCGGGCTGCGGCGGCAAAACTGTCGGCCACGCACAGCGGAGCCGGGGAGTAGACGTGCAGGTCGATGTCGAGGTGCTTCATCAGGAGCCCCGAGCGGAGCGATCCCACCACTTCGACGCGCGCTCCGACCTCCTGCCACGCTTCGCGCAATCCCAGTTCGCGGAGGATTTCGTGCGCCCGCCGCTGGTTGGCGGCGGCAAGGCCCCGTATCTCAACCCGACTCATCCGGTCAATAGGTTTTGTTCGAGAGGGTTTTGACCGTGTAGTGGAACGTGATGAAGATCTCGCCGCAGTGGCCGCATCGGCGGAAGTCCTTGAACCGCTGGTGCGCCTCGACCTTCACGTTGTAGCGGTAGCGGTACCACTTGATGATTTCGTTGTCCCGCTCCTCGGTGTGGTCGTACTCCCTGATGCGGGTGGTCGTGCGCACGATCTCTTCGTCGAGGAACTTGCGGTCGACGATCTCGTTGGGCCCGTAGTAGTTGCAATGCGGACAGCGGGCCTTCTCCATGAGGCTCTCGTAGATGACGTAGCCGATCAGTCCGGCCACGAGCCATACCGCGATGTAGAGGAGGGCGATGCCGCCGACCGCGAGGTAGAAGACCAGGCCCAGTACCGGGATGCTCACATAGGTGATCTTGCGGAGTGTGGCGAGCAGCTCGTAATTGTCGATCTCCTCCTTGTAGAGGTGGTAGTACCACCAGAAATAGCCCGGGAGCAGGGGCAGGATGAGGAAGGGCGGGAAACACGAGACGAGAGCCATGAGGGTGAAGAGGACGAGGTGCCAGATGCGCTCGCGGCGCATGGCACGCGGGAGCATCCACACGGTGAACAGGAGCGAGAGAACGACAACCGCAACTCCGACCCCGTCGTAGAAGTTCTGCCGGGCTTTCCGCCGGTCGATTTTGGCCTGGCGTTCGGCAGCCTGTTCGGCCTTGCGTTCGGCGATTTTCGCCTCCTGTTCGATCTCCTCGGCGGACTTGACGCGCGGGGCGATGCGCAGTTCGGAGTCGAAGTTCAGACGGCTCATGGGCTTGAAGTAGGTGGCTCCGTCGGGCCCGAATGCGATCGAATAGTTGCGGTCGCCGTCGCGTGCGAAGTCGATGTTGACCAGAATCGACTCCTTTGTACCCTCGATGCCCTTCAGCGTGACCCGCTTGGTGGTGGCGCCGGTGGTGTCCTTCAGGTTGACGAGGGCATAGCGGGCCACGACGTTCCCCTGTGCGTCGCGGAGCACCAGCGTCCCGTAACGCCCCTCGGCGGGGTGTTCGAAATCGATGTCGAGACAGGCCGTGAGGGTCTGTCCGTTGTATTCCACGGTTGCGGTTCCGGTCCCGTCGAAGTAGAAGCGCGAGTTGCGGAAGTCGTTGGTGATCGGCAGGTCGAGGTTCCGGCGCGCCTCGGCACGGGCCGCCGCGCTGGAGGCCTCTTCGGCCCGGGCCGTCAGGGCGAGACAGGCGAAGAGCAGCAGAAGCAGTTTTTTCATGGCTGGTATGGATGGGTTCGGATTGCGTTTCCTTATCTTCCCAGCAGGATCCGCGCCTGGGCCACGGCGGCCTGCGTGATCTGCGATCCGGAGAGCATTTTGGCGATCTCGGCGATGCGGTCGTCGTCGCTCAGACGGGTGATCTCCGTGCGTCCGTTGCGCTTGTAGACCACGAAGTGCGCCGAGCCTTTCGAGGCAACCTGCGGCAGGTGGGTGATGTCCACGACCTGCATCGAGGCGGCGAGCGATTCGATGATCTCACCCATGGCATCGGCGATGCGTCCCGAGACGCCCGTGTCGATCTCGTCGAAGATTACCGTCGGCAGCTGCATCCTCCGTGCCAGCAGCGCTTTCAGGGCGAGCATCACGCGCGAAAGCTCACCGCCCGAGGCGATCCGTTCGACGGGTTGCGGCGTCATGCGTGCATTGGCCGTGAAGAGGAACTGCACCTGGTCGCGGCCCGTGCGGTCCAGTTCCGTGCGGGGTGTCAGTGCAACCTGGAAGATGGTCTCCGACATGCCCAGTTTGGCCAGCGTCGCCAGGATCTCCTTTTCGAAACTTCCGGCTGCCTTTTCGCGCGCCTTGTGCAGCCGGCCGGCCAGCGCTTCGGCGGCGGACGTCGCCTCCTGCAAGGCTTGCTCCGCTGCAGCGATCTCCTCACCGCTGTGGACGATCGCCGCCAACTGGGCCGCACTCCGGTCTCGCAGGGCGATCAACTCCGCTTCGTCGGCCGCGCGGTATTTCTGTTGCAGGGCAATCAGGGCATCGAGCCGCGCCGAGCGTTTCGCCAACCGTTCGGGATCGGCATCCACCCGTTCGCTCGCGGCCGTTGCCGAAGCGTCGATGTCTTTTAACTCCTCCAGGACCGCGTGCAGGCGGTCGGCAAACTCTCCGGCCGCGGGGTAGTGGCCGCGCAGGTGCCCGAGGGCGTTTTCGGCATTTTTCAACTGGGTCAGAACTCCCGTTTCGTCGCTGTCGAGGGCGTTGCGCAGCCCGGTCAGCGCCTCGCCGATCCGGTCGGCATTTTCGAGTACGGCCAGCTCCTCCTCCAGTTCGGCCTGCTCACCCGCGCGCAGCGCCGCAGCCGTCAACTCGTCGCACTGGAAGCGCAGCCACTCCTCGTCGCGGCGGCCCCGTTCGGCCGCTTCCCGCAGCGAGGCCAGTTCACGGCGCAGGGCGCTCATCCGGGCGTATTGCGCGGCGTATTGTGTCAGCAGATCGCCGTTCCCGGCCACGGTGTCGAGCGCCGAGGTGCGGAACTCCTCCGACGAGAGGATCAGATTCTGGTGTTGCGAGTGGATGTCGATCAGGCGCGTGCCAAGCTCGCGCAGCTGCGCCAGCTGTACCGGGACGTCGTTGACGAAGGCCCGGCTCTTGCCCGCCGGGGTGATGACGCGCGTCAGGGTGGTTTCCGCGGCGTAGTCGAGGTCGTTCTCCGCGAAGAATGCTTCCAGGTTGCTTCCTGTGAGGTCGAAGGTCCCCTCCACCGTGCAGTTCCGTGCGGCGTCCTTCATCGCCGAACCGTCGTTCTTGGCCCCCAGCAGCAGCCCGAGCGCCCCGAGCAGAATGGATTTTCCGGCTCCCGTCTCTCCCGTGATGATGTTCAGGTGCGGGTCCAGCTCCATTTCGAGTTTGTCGATCAGCGCGTAATTTTCGACGGACAGACGGCGCAGCATGGCAATTCGGATTTTAGCGATTCAATATCCAGGTTTCGGCGTGTTTCGGATGCGGTCCCCGGCTTCTCATCGGGCGAAGAAGGCCTCGATGCGGTCGGCGATGCGGGCCGCGACCTCCCGTTTCGAGAGCAGCGGCAGGGCTTCACGCCCCGTGCGGTCGATCAGGGTCACTTTGTTCGTATCGCCGCGGAAGCCCGCTCCGGCATCCCGCAGCGAGTTCAGGACGATGAAGTCGAAGTTCTTGCGTTCGAGTTTCGATTCGGCGTGCGCCTCCTCGTCATCGGTCTCCAGCGCGAAGCCCACCAGCAGCCGCCCTCCCTTGCGGGCCCCGAGTTCGGCGGCGATATCGCGCGTGCGGCGCAGGCGGATGAACAGCTCGCCGTCGCCCTTCTTGAGTTTCGTGTCGGAGACCTCGGCGGGGGTGTAGTCCGCCACGGCGGCGCACATCACCGCGCCGTCGGCCGCCTCGAAGGCCCGGACCGCGGCGTTGTACATCTCTTCGGCCGAGAGGACATCCACCCGCTCGACATCCGGAGGTACGGGCAGCGCCGTGCGCCCCGAAATGAGCGTCACCTCCGCGCCGCGAGCGGCCAGTTCGCCGGCAATGGCATAGCCCATCTTGCCCGACGAGTGGTTCGAGATGAACCGCACGGGGTCGATGGCCTCGATCGTAGCACCGGCCGTGACGATCAGCCGCCTACCGGCGAGTGTCTTTTTTTTTTCGCTGAGCAGGCCGCCCACGAAGGCGGCGATCGCATCGGGTTCGGCCATCCGGCCCTTTCCGGTCAGGCCGCTGGCCAGCTCTCCTTCGGCGGGTTCGACGATCCGCACGCCGCGTTCGGCCAGTGTGCGGAGGTTCTGCTGCGTGGCCGGATGGGCGTACATGTCGAGGTCCATGGCCGGGGCCACGACCACCGGACAGCGTGCCGAGAGATAGGTCGTCAGCAGCAGATTGTCGGCCACACCCGTGGCCATCTTGGCCAGCGTATTGGCCGTGGCGGGGGCGATCAGGTAGCAGTCGGCCCACTCGCCCAGCGAGACATGGGAGTTCCA
>CALUMM010000109.1 GCA_944321755.1 uncultured Alistipes sp. | reverse complement strand
AAATCCATAGATTAGCCCCTTTTTCTTCGGTCTGAGCGGAAGCAAAAGGGCGAGGAGTCAAGCAAAGCCGCCACTCCCGAGCAAGGAGTGGCGGCTTTGTAACGAATGCAGACCGTTGGGATTATTTTCCGAATGCGGCCTTGATCTTGTCGGTAGCCTTCTTGAGCAGCTCTTCGGGGCAGCAGAGCGTGATACGGATGTAGTTCTTGCCCTCCGAACCGAAGATTCCGCCGGGGGTGAGGAAGACGTCGGTCTTCTCCATCACCTCGTCGGAGAACGAGAAGCTGTCGCCCTCGTAGCCTTCGGGGAGCTCGGCCCAGATGAACAGACCGGCCTGATGCTTGCGGTAGCGGCATCCGAGCGCTTCGAGGAGTTCATAGGCCTGACGCTCGCGTCCGTAGTAGATGGCGTTGAGCTCCTTGAACCACTCCTCGCCGAGTGCGAGGGCCGTAGCCGAAGCCGCCTGAATGGGGTAGAACATACCCGAGTCCATGTTGCTGCGGAAGGTCATCACGTCCTTGATCCACTCGGCCTTGCCGACGAGCACGCCGACGCGCCATCCGGCCATGGAGTGTCCTTTCGAGAGGGAGTTGAGTTCGAGTGCGACCTCCTTGGCGCCCTCGACGGCCATGATCGAGAGCGGGCCTGCCGAGTTGCGGATGAAGCTGTAGGGGTTGTCGTGTACGATGAGGATGTTGTGCTTGGCGCCGAAGTCGATGATCTTCTCGAAGAGCTCCATCGATCCGACCTGCCCGGTCGGCATGTTGGGGTAGTTAACGAGCATCATCTTCACGCCGTCGAGCCCGGCCTTTTCGATGGCGTCGAAATCGGGGTAGAAATTGGTCTCCTTGTTGAGTGCATAGGGGACCATGACGCCTCCTGCGAGTTTCACGCCTGCGGAGTAGGTCGGATATCCGGGGTTGGGGACGAGGACCTTGTCGCCGGGATTGAGGAAGGTCATGCAGATGTGCATGATGCCCTCCTTGGAACCGATCAGGGGATAGACTTCGCTCTTGAAGTCGAGGTCCACGTGATACCACTTTTTGTACCAGTCGGCAAAAGCTTTTCGCAGGATGGGTTCTCCCTGATAGGACATGTATTTGTGAACATCAGGCCGTTGCGCCTCTTTACCGAGGCATTCGATCACGGAGTGATGCGGCGGGAGGTCGGGACTTCCCATGGCAAGTTTGATGATCTGGCGGCCGGTTGCCGCTTCGATCTCGGCGATTTCGCGCAGACGGCGCGAAAAATAGTACTCTCCGATTCCGTCCAGCCGATGCGAACGGGCGATGTTGACTGCTTTTGCCATATTGTGATAGTATTTGGGGATTATGTACTGATGGCAAAGATAGGGAATTCGGGTGATATTAAAAAATTATAGGAATAAAAAAAGCGGCCGGAGCCGCTTTTTTGTTATAACGCAAACAGAATAAAGATCTGGGCGGTGAGGACCCTGAGGAACATGACCATGGGGTATACGGTCGAATATCCGACGGCGGGCATGTCGTTTCCGGCCAGGGCATTGGCATAGGCCAGGGCGGGGGGATCGGTTGTGGAACCGGCGATGAGTCCCATCAGGGTGTAGTAGTTCATCTTGAGCCAGAGTCGTGCGATGAGGGCGACGAGGAGGATCGGGACGACGGTAATGATGACGCCGTATCCGATCCAGCGGTACCCGCCGTTGACAATGGCCTCGACGAAACCGTCTCCGGCTCCGATTCCGACGGCTGCAAGGAAGAGCGCGATTCCGATTTCGCGCAGCATGAGGTTGGCGCTGGCGGTGGTGTAGGTGACCAGGTGGAAATGGGTCCCGAAGCGTCCGATGAGGATGGCGACGATCAGCGGGCCTCCGGCCAGCCCCAACTTGACGGGCTGCGGGACGTTCAGCAGCGGGATCGAACCCAGCAGGACGCCGAGGGCGATTCCGACGAAGATGGTGATGAGGTTCGGGTGGTCGAGCTTCTTGAGGGAGTTTCCGAGGACGTCGGCGACCTTGGCCACGCTGGCGGCGGGTCCGACGACCATCACGCGGTCTCCGACCTGGAGTTCGAGGCCCTGATAGGGGATCAGATCCATACCGGCGCGATTGACGCGGGTGATGTTGATTCCGTACTTGGTGCGCAGGCGGAGGTCGGAGAACTTCTTGCCGTTGATCGAGGATTTCGTGATGAGGATGCGCCGGGAGATCAGCTCGGCATTGGGGGTGTTGTTGCCCCAGTCCTCGTCGGTAAGCTCGACGCGGTGGCCGAGGAAAGCCACGACAGCCTCGACATCCTCGGCCTGACAGATGACCCAGAGACGGTCGCCGACATGGATCTTCGTGTCGGCATCGGCCATGGTGATGCTGCCGTCGGGATGCATCACGCGGGAGATGACGAACTGCCGGTTCACCAGGTCGCGGACATACTCGACGCTGCGGCCCTCGATGATCTGGTTGGTGAACTCCACGGAGACCTTTTCGGCGAGTTTCTGTTCGTTGGCGAGTTCGGCGAGCCCCTCGTCCTCCTTCTTGAAATCGACGCGCAGGGCGTAGCGGATAAAGATCATCGAGAGGATGATGCCGACGACGCCGAGGGGATAGGCCACGGCATAACCGAGTGCGATCGAGGGGTCGTTGATTCCCGAAGCGTCGGCATAGGCCTGCTGTGCGGCGCCGAGCCCGGGGGTGTTGGTGACGGCGCCGGAGAGGATCCCGACCATGGTGGGGATCGGCGTACCGGTTGCGATGTGGATGATGTAGGCCGTGAGGACGCCGAGCAGGACGATGGCCGTGGCGCACCCGACGAGGGTGACGCCTCCGTGCTTGAAGGCGGCGAAGAATCCGGGGCCGACCTGCAGGCCGATCGAGAAGACGAAGAGGATCAACCCGAACTCCTGTACGAAGTTCCGGACCTCGCTGTCGACGGTCATGCCGAAGTGGCTGGCGATGATTCCGACGAAGAGGATCCAGGTGATTCCGAGCGAGACGCCCTTGATCTTGATCTTTCCGAGGAGGATGCCGAGGGTGATGACCAGCGCGAAGGTCAGCACGGCGTGCGCGATGCTGTTTCCGAAGAAGAGGGAATACAACCAGTCCATATTTAGCCGAAATGTTCGAGGATTTCCGCAAAAGTAGTGTTTTTGCAGAAATTTAAAAAACTTTTCCGGCGGGATTTTTCGCGGCGGGTGCGAATCAGTATAAATAGCGTTCCATGAGAGGCATCAGCAGGGCGGTAGCCAGCCCCATGAGGGCCATGGCCAGGCCGCTCAACGCCCCCTCGACAGCTCCGATTTCGATGGCGCGTGCGGTTCCGATCCCGTGTGCCGCGGCGCCGAGTGCGAAGCCGCGGGCTTCGGGGTCGCGCACGCCGCACTTGCGGAGAATCCATTCGCCGAAGATGCTGCCGAAGATCCCGACGCAGAAGACCACCACGGAGGTGACGGAGACGTTACCGCCCAGGGGTCCGGCAACCGACACGGCGATCGGAACGGTGACCGATTTCGGGGCGATGGAGTTCAGGATCTGCCGCTCGGCGCCGAATGCCATGGCGATGTAGACGACGCTCAGCACGCCGACGACACATCCGGCGAGGGTGGCCACGCCGACGGGCAGCAGGCTGCCGCGGAGGCGTTCGACCTGCTCGTAGAGGAGGTATCCGAGAGCGACGACCGACATGCCGAGTGCGAAGTTGAGCGCCCCGGTGGCCTGCTGATAGCGGGGGTAGTCGATTCCCGTGCACTGGAGGAAGACGATGACGGCGACGAAGGTCAGCAGTACGGGGTGGAGCAGCGGCATCCGCAGGCGGCGGTAGACGAGCCCGCCGAGGCAGTAGAGGCCGACGGTGAGCGTCAGCAGGAAGAGGTCCGAGGAGAGGAATGAACGGTCAAGCATCGTGGCGGTGTTGTTTGATATGACGGAGGCGGGCCCTTCGGTTCAGGCTCTGGAAGGTCTTCCCGGCGACGAGGAGCACGAGGATCGTGGAGACGATCCCGGAGACGAGGATGGCCCAGAGGTTTTCGAGGATGACGCGGTAGGAGTCCATAAGCCCGACGCCGTAGGGGACGAAGAAGAGGGCCATGGCGCCGAGCAGGAACTTGGCGGCGGGTCTTATGGTTTCGGCCTTGACCCAGCGCAGGCAGAGCGCGGCGAAGAGGAGGATCATGCCGATGATGTTCCCGGAGACGTAGCCTCCGGTGAGCAGGCTGAGGGCATTTCCCACGAGCCAGAAGAAGAGGATAAAGAAGAGTCCGGTCATAGGATCGAGGTCGTTCGTGCGGGGGCTCTGCGACGAAGCCGACTTACAGCGAAGTCGGCTTCGGGGTGCTCCGCCGTTTTCGGGCGGCAAAGATAGTACAGGCGGAAGGGAAACGCAAATTTATTTTCGTTTTGCGCCTCTCAGAGGGCATTGCGTGGCGGCGCAGGAGGCGCATCCGCCCCTGTGGCGCCCGCACAGCAGGCGCCAGAACCACCCGACGGCCACCGCCGCGGCGAGAAGAACAATCCCTCCGGCGATCCACTCCTGCCACTCCATCCTTCAGAAGATGCTGGCGACGTGGTAGACGATCCAGGCGACCACCCAGGCGACCGCCGTGTTGTAGAAGATCGAGGCGACGGCCCATTTCCATCCGGCTTCAGAGCCGATGGCGACGACCGTGGCGATGCAGGGGACGTATAGCAGGATGAAGACCAGGAAGGCCAGGGCCGAAGCCTTCGAGAAGTCGCCGCTGGCCAGCAGGCGCTGCGCAAGCGAGGCGGCCTCCTCCTCTTCCGAGAGCTCCTCCGCCCGGTGTTCCGCCGCTGCGCCGTCGGCGACCGCAATCGAGGTCGGGGCGTCCGCTTCACCGATGATCCCGATGGTTTCGGACGGCAGCGCCCCGGCTTCCGGCCGTGTTCCGGCGGCTTCCGCCGCAGCGATCGGCCCTTCGGAGACTTCAGGCATCGCCTCCGAGCCTTCGGCGTAGAGCACGCCGAGCGTCGAGACGACGATCTCCTTGGCCGGGAGCCCCGAGAGCAGCGCCACGCTGGCCTTCCAGTTGAACCCGAGGGGTTCAAAAACCGGCTCGCAACCCTTTCCGATGCGTCCGAGATAGGAGTTTTCGTAGTGGGCTTCGCTTCCGACGGCCTTGTCCGTGCGGGGGTAGTAGCTCAGGGCCCAGACGATAACCGACGCGACGAGGATCATGCCGCCCATCTTCCTGAGGTACTGTGCGCATTTGTCCCACATGTGGGAGAGGGTTGTTTTCCAGGTCGGGAGGCGGTAGGGCGGGAGCTCCATGACGAAGGGGGTCTCGTCCACGGGGAAGAGGAACCGCCGCATGAGCCGCGCCGTCACGACGGCCAGCAGGATCCCCAGCAGGTAGAGTCCGAGCATGACGGCCCCGGCATTCGTCGGGAAGAAGGTGGCTGTCAGGAGGATATAGATGGGAATTCGGGCGCTGCATGACATAAACGGCGTAATCAGTATGGTAATCAGCCTGCTGCTTCGGCTTTCGATGGTGCGGCAGGCCATGATGGCTGGGACGTTGCACCCGAAACCCATGACGAGGGGTATGAACGACTTTCCGTGTACGCCGATGCGGTGCATGACGCGGTCCATGATGAATGCGGCGCGTGCGAGGTATCCTGAATCCTCCATGAAGGCGATGAAGAGGTAGAGGATCATGATGTTGGGGAGGAAGACGATGACCGAGCCGACGCCGCCGATGATTCCGTCGACGAGCATGTCGCGCAGCGCCCCGGCGGGCATCAGGGCGTCAACCCCTGCACCGATCCAACCGACCAGGGCTTCGATCCACGCCTGGGGATAGGCCCCGAGGCTGAACGTGCACCAGAACATCAGCCCCATCAGGGCGAAGAAGATCGGAAAACCCCAGAGTTTGTGGGTGACGAAGGTGTCGATCAGGGCCGTGGCCGAGACCTCCTCGTTCTTGCCGGGGGTGAAGGTCTCCTTCAGGGCGCCCTGGATGAAGCCGTACTTCTGGTTGGCGAATGCGGTCTCGACATCCTCCCCCAGCGCATCGGCAATCCGCTTGGCCTCGCGGTCGCGGATCTCGGCCCAGACCGGGTAGCGCTCGCATCCGCGGAGCATCTCTTCGGCCTGCCTGTCGCTTTCGAGCATCTTCATGGCCCAGTAGCGTGGCGGGAATGCCTTGGGCAGCTCCTCACGGTGGAGACTCATGTCGCCGTTCAGCTTGCGCAGGCTCTCGTCGATGACCGGCCCCATGTTGATATGGATGTGGCGGACGCGCTCGTCGCGGTTTTCGTAGACATCGATCACCGTATCGAGCAATTCATTGATACCCTTGTTGTTGCGGGCTTCGACCGGAACCATCGGCACACCCATCATGCGTCCCAGACTGTCGTAGTCCAACCGGGCGCCGCTGGCCTGCAGTTCGTCGAACATGTTCAGCGCCACGACCATCCGGAGGTTGATATCGATCAGTTCGGTTGTGAGGTAGAGGTTGCGCTCGATGTTCGAGGCGACGACGGAGTTGATCACCACATCGGGGGTCTTCGTGGCGAGGTGGTGACGCACGTAACGCTCCTCGGGGGTGTAGGCCGAGAGGGCATAGGTCCCGGGCAGGTCCGTGATCTCGAAGCGGTAGCCGCGGTAGAGGCAGTAGCC
>CALUMM010000108.1 GCA_944321755.1 uncultured Alistipes sp. | reverse complement strand
CCCGGGTGAGTCTTACACGACCAGCTCCCGCAGAATCCCCCAGGCGAGGAATCGAGCAAGGGTATGCGGTCGTAGCGGTGCGATGCAAGTAGCTCACCCTTTTTTTGTGCCTTGCGGCGTCCGGATTCTGTCCGGGCGCCGTTTTTCGTGAGGGGGGGGGAAAAGGGGGGGGGCAAGGGAGAGGCAGGCGAAAGGCGGCAGGCGAAAAGTGAAGGGAGAGGCGGAAAAGCGGGGAGAAACGGAAGAGGCGGGGAGAAACGGAAGAGGCCCGGCATTACGCCAGCGGTTGTGCGGCACGCCGGGCCCGATCGGCCGCCTCGCGGCTCCGGAAAAACGGCAGATGGCGCTTGACATGGACCCAGCTCATCCGCAGAAAACCCCGTACCAGGGGTTCGTCGTAGACCATGCGGCGCATCCAGCGGCAGGCCCACCAGCGGCGCAGCCGGAACCAGATGCCGGGCAGCCGCCGCTCGGGAACCGGACCCGAAAACGGCGGATGCAATACGGCTTCCAGCATCCGGCATTCGAGTCGGGGGTCCCGACGCACCGGCGGTAGAAGATCGGCATCAAGCCCCAGAAAGCCGATGCAGACCCCCTGGAAGCAATCGACAAACGACTGCATCCCCGATTCCCGGACGGCCGACTGCACGACCGGCCAGTCGATGCGGGCGTGGTTCGCCGCCACGAAGAGCATCCAGTCGGCGAAGTGCCGCAGGCCGATGCCGCAACCCGCAAAGTGCCCGGCGGCGTGGCGCAGCAGAAAGAGGGCGTTGAAGGTCGCCGGAGGAAGGTAAACCCGCGTATCCCCCACTTCGACCGACTCCCCGGGGTGTGCGGCAAGGCGTTTGAGCAGCCGTTCGAGACGGCGGTTCGAGGCGCAGGTGCGCGTATTGAGAAAATCGTAGTGGTTTTCGACGGGAATACCGTCGAACCGGAAGGTCGTGTGGTGCTCCTTCTGCGTGTCGACCTCGATCCCCAGCTCCCGGGCAACCGCAGCATCGCCCCCGGCCCGGTGCCCGAAGAGCCAGATATCGACATCCCCGCACGGACGGTGCTCCGGAACCGGATAGCAGCGGCTCAGCCCGTAACCCTTGAGCAGCATCATCGGTATGCCGTGCCGGGCATAAAACGCCGCCAGCCGGGTGACGGCCCGGTGCTGCCGCCGCCAGCGCCGTTCGACCCGCACAGTCCCGAACGCCCACCGCAGGCGCAGCGCCTTCGGAGGCTGCTGCTCCGCGGGAAGCCGCTCCAGCACCTCCCACAACAGGGCCGAAACCCCCTGTTGCGCCGCCAGCCCGTAGAGCCGCTCCCAGGCTGCGGCATTCCACGCCGTCAGCTGCCGGGAATCCCCGGGAGACCCCCACAAGGCCCGGCGCAGCAATTGAATCAAAAGGTTTTCCGGATCGTTCTTTTCCATGTCGGGATTCGGAACCCGCCCCTCCGGCTCCCGGTTTCGGGACCCGAACGGCGGCACTCCGGGAGCTGCACTCCGCAAGAATCGCGCCCGAACCTCACGATCTTCCGGGAAAACGACAAATATTTCCCCAATCGAAAATAAAGAGTTATCTTTGTTCGATTGAAAAATTCCCACTATGAAAGGTATCGTCCTGGCCGGAGGTTCCGGCACCCGCCTATATCCCATCACCAAGGGCGTGAGCAAGCAGCTCCTCCCGATTTTCGACAAACCGATGGTCTACTACCCCATTTCGGTGCTGATGCTGGCCGGGATCCGCGACATCCTGCTGATCTCGACCCCCTCGGACCTCCCGGGATTCCAGCGCCTGCTGGGCGACGGGTCCGACTTCGGCGTGCGGATAAGCTACGCCGAGCAGCCCTCGCCCGACGGTCTGGCCCAGGCCTTTCTGATCGGGGAGAAGTTCATCGGAACCGATACGGTCTGCCTGGTCCTCGGCGACAACATCTTCTACGGTTCCGGGTTCACGGGAATGCTCCGTGAAGCCGTCCGCACCGCCGAGAAGGAGTCCAAGGCCACCGTCTTCGGATACCGCGTCGAGGACCCCGAGCGCTACGGAGTCGCCGAATTCGATGACGCCGGAAACTGCCTCTCCATCGAGGAAAAACCCCAAAAGCCCAAATCCAACTATGCCGTCGTGGGGCTCTACTTCTACCCCAACAAGGTCGTCGAGGTGGCCAAGAGCATCCGGCCTTCGGCCCGCGGCGAGCTGGAGATCACCTCCGTAAACCAGGCCTTCCTCCACGACGGTGAACTCAAGGTCCAGACCCTGCAGCGCGGATTCGCATGGCTCGACACCGGCACGCACGACTCGCTGGCCGAAGCTTCGATCTTCGTCGAGGTGATCGAGAAGCGGCAGGGGCTGAAGATCGCCTGTCTGGAAGGGATCGCCTACCGCAACGGCTGGATCTCGGCCGAGAAGGTCCGCGAAGTCGCCCGCCCGATGCTCAAAAACCAGTACGGACAGTACCTGTTGAAAATCATCGACGAAAAATAAGACGAAAACAATCCGCATGAACGTTCTGAAAACCGAGATCGAAGGGGTCGTCATCATCGAACCCCGCATCTTCCGCGATGACCGCGGCTACTTCTTCGAGTCGTTCTCGCAACGCGAGTTTCAGGAGAAGGTCTGCAATACGGTTTTTGTCCAGGACAACGAGAGCAAGTCGACTTACGGCGTGCTTCGCGGGCTGCATTTCCAGAAACCGCCCCATGCGCAGTCGAAACTCGTCCGCGTCATCAAGGGTGCCGTGCTGGACGTGGCGGTGGACATCCGCCGCGGATCCCCCACCTTCGGACAGCATGTCGCCGTGGAGCTCTCGGGCGACAACCACCGACAACTCTTCATCCCCCGGGGATTCGCACACGGATTCAGCGTCCTGACCGACGAGGTGGTATTCCAGTACAAGTGCGACGACTTCTACGCCCCGCAGTCGGAAGGCGCCCTGGCCTGGAACGACCCCGATCTGGCAATCGACTGGCGGATCCCGGCCGACAAGGTCCTCCTCTCGGAGAAGGACCGACATCACTGCCGCCTGCACGAGGCCGAATGGCTCTTCGATTACCGCGAAAAACTCTATTAAACGATGAACATACTCGTCACAGGGGCCAACGGACAGTTGGGACGCGAAATGCAGCGTCTCGGAGCCGTCTCGCCCAACAGTTACCTCTTCACGGATGTCGCCGAACTCGACATCACGGATGCCGCAGCCGTGCGTGCGTGCGTCGCGGAGCACGGCATCGACGCCATCGTCAACTGCGCGGCCTACACCAACGTCGAACGGGCCGAGGAGGACGAGGCGGCCGCCGATCTCCTGAACCGTCAGGCCGTGGAGAACCTCGCCCGGGCCGCAGCCGAAGCCGGAGCCCTGCTGGTTCACGTCTCGACGGACTACGTATTCGACGGCCGGGCCTCGGAACCCTACACCGAAGAGTCCCCGACGGCGCCGCTCGGAGCCTACGGACGCACGAAACGGGCCGGAGAAGAGGCCGTCGTGAAGGCCGGCTGCCGCTACCTGATCCTGCGCACGGCCTGGCTCTACTCCGAATACGGGAACAACTTCCTGAAGACCATGCTCCGCCTTACGGCCGAACGCGAATCGCTGAACGTGGTCTTCGACCAGGTGGGGACCCCGACCTATGCCGGAGACCTCGCCCTGGCGATCTTCTCGATCCTCGAAGGGGGCCTCGACCGCGGAAACGAGGGCATTTACCACTTCTCGGACGAGGGCGTCTGCTCGTGGTACGACTTCGCCGTGGAGATCGCCCGCGCCGCGGGCCGCGACAAGTGCCGGATCGCACCCTGCCGCACCGCGGAGTATCCCACCAAAGCCCCCCGCCCGGCCTACTCGGTGCTCGACAAAAGCAAACTCAAACAAACGTTCGGCATCGAGATCCCCCACTGGCGCGAATCGATGTGCTACTGTCTGAAACGACTCCAAAGAGAGAACGCATGAAAAGAAACATTCTGATTACGGGAGGTGCCGGATTCATCGGCTCGCACGTCGTGCGGCTCTTCGTCACGAAGTATCCCGACTACCGGATCGTCAACCTCGACAAACTGACCTATGCCGGCAATCTGGCCAACCTCCGCGATATCGAGCAGCGGCCGAACTACACCTTCATCAAGGGCGATATCTGCGATTACGAGGCCCTGCAGACGCTGATGGCGCAGTACGAAATCGACGGAATCATCCATCTGGCGGCCGAGAGCCATGTCGACCGTTCGATCCGCGACCCGTTCACCTTCGCGCGGACCAACGTCCTGGGAACGCTCGCACTGCTCCAGGCTGCCCGGGGGTACTGGGAGTCGCGCCCCGAGGGTTATGCCGGGAAGCTCTTCTACCACATCTCGACCGACGAGGTCTACGGCGCCCTGGAGCTGACGCATCCCGAAGGGGTCGAGCCTCCGTTCACGACCACCGCCTCGTCGTCGGAGCACCACCTGGCCTACGGCACCGACTTCTTCTACGAAACCACGAAGTACAACCCCCACAGCCCCTATTCGGCCTCGAAGGCGTCGAGCGACCACTTCGTGCGTGCATACCACGACACCTACGGAATGCCGACCCTCGTGACCAACTGTTCGAACAACTACGGTCCCTATCAGTTCCCGGAGAAGCTGATCCCGCTCTTTATCAACAACATCCGCCATCGCAAGCCGCTGCCCGTCTACGGACGCGGCGAAAACGTCCGCGACTGGCTCTTCGTGGAGGATCACGCCCGGGCGATCGACCTGATTTTCCACCGCGGGAAGGCGGCCGAGACCTACAACATCGGCGGCTTCAACGAATGGAAGAACATCGACCTGATCAAAGTCGTCATCCGCACGGTGGATCGTCTGCTCGGACGCCAGGAGGGTGAAGACCTGGATCTGATCACCTACGTCACGGACCGACCGGGGCACGACATGCGTTATGCGATCGATTCGTCGAAGCTGCAGCGCGAACTGGGCTGGGAGCCCTCGCTGCAGTTCGAGGAGGGGATTGAAAAGACCGTGCGCTGGTATCTGGACAATCAGGCGTGGATGGACAACATCACCTCGGGCGAATACGAAAAGTATTACGAGGAGATGTATCGGAATCGCTGAAAAGGGTCTCAGAAGGGCCTGGCCGAACAACAGGTCAAGACCGCACCGTCCCGGAGGTGGGGGGGGGTCAGGAGAGAACGAAGCAGTCGAAGGGCCGAAGCAGCCGGAGGTCGGATCACAAACACAAAAAGATCGTGGTAAAAACCACGATCTTTTTTTGGGAATCAGGCTACAAGCCTACTCGGCCGACTCGGCGGCGGGAGCCTCAGCGGCAGGAGCCTCCGCAGCGGCGGGATCGGCAGCCGGTACGGCCTGCGGAATCGCAGCCGGAATCTCGGTTTCAAGCTGCTCCTGCAGGTTCTTTGCGTCCTTGACAATCTCGGAGTTGCTCTCGGCAACCTTCGAACGGTCCATAGCCAGCGTGGCAACCAGGCTCAGCACGACAATGGCAATGGCCATCGCCCAGGTAAACTTCTCCAGAAAGTTCGTCGTCTCACGGACACCCATCACCTGATTCGAAGCTCCGAAATTCGCAGCCATCCCGCTCTTGGGGTTCTGCACCAGCACGGCGAGAATCACCAGAACACTCGCTACAAGGATCAGCGCAATGCAAATCGTGTATAACATATCCTCAAATTTTAATTATTGTTCTCCATTTTGCGAATTAGCTCGGCAAAGTAAACACTTTTTTCGGGATTTCGCAAACTTAATTTGCGATAAATCGCCAAGGCTCGCTCCCGAAGCCCCTGGGCAAGATAGATTTCGGCCAACTCCTCGCTGACCAGCTCGTCCTCCTCGTCCCAGTCGGGCGCCAAACGGACCTCACCGTCGGGTTCGCCCTCCTCGGCTACGATGCGCAGGTCACGTTCCTGGAGGAAGGTGTCGATGATCTCCTCCGAGGAGCGTTTGAGCAGGCCTGCGGCATCCACGGCCTGCCGCCGCAGCGAGCTCTCCGTGCGCCAGGGCGCCAGCAGCGTCACCATCGGATCGGGCTCTCCCGTCACACGCTCGCGCAGCACCCGCAGCGGCACGAACCACGGCGTCGCAGCCACGGCCGCATCGAGTTCCGCCCGCGAAAGCCCCTCCGGTCCGGTTTCCCCGGCCGAAGCCTCCGCCGCGACATCCGGAATTGCACGCTCTGCCGCAACATCCGGAATTGTACGCCCCGCCACGGCGGAGATCAGTTCGTGTTTCAGATCCCCCATGCCGCTACCAGTTGGAGGCCGAAGCCTGGAAAATATCGGTTACGATCTTGTCCACGATCTCGGGGATGAGCGTACCCTCGACCTCGGTCAGCAGCTGCGTCGACTCGTAGTCCTCGTAAGCCGAGAAGGTGCGGTTGAACGACGCCTTCTCGTCCAGGGCGTTCGTGAAGCGCACCTTGACCGTAATCGTCAGGCGGTTCAGTAGCGCGTAGTCGTCGCTCGACACCGAAGCCGTCGTCGAGGTGTAGTTCGTGATCTCGCCCTCGAAGGCGAAATCGCCCCCTTCGTCGACCTGCATCAGCCGCGTGCGGCGCGAGAACATGTCCACCAGCGCGTCCGTGAGCGTCGAACTCAGGATCGGCGAGACCATCGTGGCGTTGTTCGGGAAGTAGGCCACCGAGAAGGTCTTGGCGTCGGGCGGAATCGAGGCCCCCGACAGCGA
>CALUMM010000107.1 GCA_944321755.1 uncultured Alistipes sp. | reverse complement strand
GCCCTGGGAACCTACGTCGCCCCGGAGCGGATCTTCACCTACGGCATCTCGACGATCCACGACTCGGACATCCGCTATGCCCGCGAAAAGAACGTCAAGATCAAACTCGTGGCCCAGGTCGTCAAGGTCAGCGACGAGCACTTCACGATGTTCGTCATGCCGGAGTTCGTGACCCCCTCGAAGTACATCTACAGCGTCGACGACGAGTACAACGGCGTGGTGATCCGCGGCGAGTGCTACGACCGCCAGTTCATGTTCGGCAAGGGCGCCGGAAGCCTCCCCACGGCCTCGTCGATCCTGAGCGACATCATGGCGCGGCTGAACAACTACCGCTACGAGTACAAGAAGATGAACTACATCGAGAAGCCCGACTACACGACCGACATCACGCTGAAGATCTACGCCCGCTACCGGGAGACCGACGTGCAGCAGATCCTGCACTTCTCGAAGATCCACGAACAGTTCATCAGCGAGGAGAGCAACTACGTGATCGGCGACATTCTGCTGAGCGAGCTGCTCGAAAAGCGGTCGCAGCTTTCGGGCAAGGATGTCTTCCTGGCCAACATTCCGATCTTCTTCCTGAACCGCGACTGATCTGCGGGCCGGGGGCCGGAGGGCCGGAGGCCGGGAGACCGAGGGACTGGAGGACCGAGGGGCCAGGAGACCGGGAGACCGGGAGACCAGGAGACCAGGGGCCAGGAGACCAGGGGCCGAGAGACCAGAGAACCAGAGAACCAGAGAACCAGAGAACCGGAAGACCCGGAAAAGCCGGAGAACAAGCACAAAAACAGGGACAGGGTTAAACCCTGTCCCTGTTCGGTATTGTCGGCACGGATCAGTCCTGCACGCAGCGGACCGAAATGCCGTAATTGACGGAGATGCTCGTCAGGGAGGGTTCGGAACCGGAGGTATAGAACAGGCAGACGCATTTCTCCGATTCGGGGCATTCGCTGCCCATCAGATAGCCCGTCGCAGAGTCGCCGTAACGCTGATTCATGGCGGTCACGATCCAGTATCCGGCACATTTCAGGAAATTGTCCGGACGTTCGGCGCTTTCGACCAATGCCTGCAGTTCCGCCGTATCGGGAAGATGCCAGCCGTCGGGGCAGATCCCCTGCACGCGCCCGCCGTCTCCCGAAGCCCCGTTCGTCGCCGCGGTGTAACTGTACAGCAAACCCAGTTCCGGATCGGTTTCGAGTCCCTCCTGCGGCGTCCAGAAATCGGTATCGGGCGTCAGGCCGGCCGGCTCACAGCGCAGGTTGGCAGCCATCCACACCTGATCCCCGATGCGGACCGTGGGATAGGTAACCCCTTCGTAAACGAGGTCCGTACTCCCGGAATCATCCGGACCACCGGTTTCCCCGGAATCGTCGGTTGCTTCGAGCGAACCGCCATCCACCCAATCGCTGATCTCGCCGCTCAGCGTCACTTCGATATCGGCCATCGAAACCTTGATCGACAGATCGTAACGCTTGCCGCTTTCAAGCAGGGCCTGCGGAACGCTCTTGCTGCGGGTCTTGCCGTCGGAGGTCGTGACCGTGACGCTCAGATCGTCCTGCTGCGGCACGAGAATCGCCCGGTAGGAGGTGCCGGGTGCCGCCTCGAAAGTCCGGATCTCGGAGGGCTGAACCCCGGGTTTGGCGGAAGCCGTCGGTACGGAGAGGTCCACGACGGCCGTTGCGACGAAGCCGCCGATAACGACCTCCGTCACCTCGGTATCGGTGGTGTTGTCGACGATGATGGTGAGCTGCGACATCAGGTGGTAGAAAAGCATCCCCACGGGCGTACTCACGGGAAGGGCATCCGCCACCACGGCTCCCAACAGGTCCGAAGATTCGCATCCCGCGCTCTGGTCCGCAGCCACGGAGAACTCCTCGGGCGTGCCCGACTCCATATAGGGGTAATAGGCCGTCAGGGTTGCCTTCTGTTGCGAATCGTCGTACCAGACGAGTCCCGGATCGGAGAAGAGCGACCCGTCATAGGTCATGGGGTAGTTCTGGACATAAGGCTCCGACCCTTTCAGGATCGTCAGACCGATCCGGTCGCCACGTTCAAAATAGAGTCCCGACACCCGGGTCCGGACAGTCGGAAAAATCTCGACCCGAAGTGCCGAATCCCGCTTCTCGGAACAACCTCCCACGACGAAAAGGCCCGTCAAAATCAGGCTGATAAAATAGATCTGTTTCATCTTTCGGTTTATTTTTGCGACAACATGGGTGCAAAAATAAACCTTTTCGTCCAGATTATACCATTCCGGTCAACTTTTATAGTAAATTTCGTCAAGTCCGAGGGTAAAACTGCCTCGGCGCCACCAGGTAACGGCCGTCAGGATCAGGGCCAGGACGGCATTGAAAAGGAAGGGGAAGCGGTCGCCGTGGGTGTGGAACGGCGTGCGGAAGAGGTCCGTAAGGAACGGGCAGAGCATTACGGCGAGGTAGTTCATGGCCATGACGCACGACAGGGCGAAGGTTGCCGAACGCGGCGGAGCGATCGTTGCGGCCTTGTCGTAGACGACGGGCTGCATCACCCCGTAACCGAACCCGGCAAGCAGGGCCCCGACCACCAGCAGCGCCTTCGTATGGAAGAGCCCCATGCAGAGCAGCCCCAGCGCCACCAGGGCCAGCGATACGAGATTGACGCGGAATTTCAGAC
This sequence comes from uncultured Alistipes sp., assembly GCA_944321755.1. Lineage (GTDB taxonomy): Bacteria > Bacteroidota > Bacteroidia > Bacteroidales > Rikenellaceae > Alistipes. The sequence continues at coordinate 4,380 of CALUMM010000107.1, read as the reverse complement.
GCCGGATGATGCGGTCGATGAAGAGTCCGGGGAGCATGATGGAGAGGAAGAAGAGTGAAATGAGCACCCCCGAGAAGGAACTGCGGATCCGGTAGTCGTCGATCAGGAACGACGCATAATAGACGACGGCCAGCACGGCATAGGTGATAAAGAAGTAGAAGAGCATCAACCCGGCGAGTTTGCGGCTGTCGATGCGTTTGTAGCGCAGCTGGAGGCTCTGCGTGGGTTCGGGGTCGGAGGGTTGCCGCCGCAGGAAGAGGGAGAGGAGCAGCGAGACGCCCGGCAGCGTATAGACCAGGAAGGGAAGGTGCCAGTCGACATCGGCCAGATAGCCCGTCAGAGCGGTAGCCAGGACGAGCGTGAGGTTGTTGATCGACGAGCTGTAGCCCAACTGCCGGACGCGGTAATCACCCGTGAAGTAGGCCACGACGAGTCCCGTGGAGAGTGGGATGACCATTCCGGCCCCGATGCCGAGGATGCAGCTGACGACGATCAGCCCGACGATGCTGCGGATGAAGAGGCAGGCCACGCCGCTGAGGAAGAAGATCAGAAGCCCCGTTGTGAGCAGTTTCAGGCTGTCGCGTCCTTCGGAGAGCTTGCCGGAGAGCAGCACGAAGGGGATGATCAGCAGCGAGGGCAGCGATGTGAGCATCTGGATCTCCAGGTCGGTAACCTTGGGGAAGACCTTGTTCAGATCGCCCAGAATCGGGGAGACGGCCAGCCCCGGGAGCGATGCGATGGCCGATACGGACCAGATCGCCAGCAGGACGGCAAGGGAGATGGAACCTTTTCCGGTTTCGATTTTCATGGTCGGAGATTTTTTGTTCGGAGATTTTTCCGCAACTCCTGCAAGTGTCATACCGAAACCGGGCCGCAACGGGCCCTGCAATCGTAAAAAAGCGACGGACCGACCCCTTTCGAGGGATCGGTCCGTTCAAATCGATATGGGAGATGGTCAGTCGGCCTTCACGCAACGCACCGGAAGACCTCCGGCACGCCGCAGCCCGTAGCTGCTCTGCACGGCCGACGCATCACCGTAATGGAAGTAGGCCGCCGTAGCGAGCCGGTCGGCAGCCTGCACCCCGGAGGTCCAGTAGAGTCCGACCCAGGGCTGGGCCTCATCGGCCCGCGTACTCTTGGGATCATACCCTGCGACATGGACGTTCTGATACTTTCCGTCGAGGTAGGTCCGGCGCCCGGCACCCATGAAGAGCGACGAAACGCCATCCTTGGCAAGCGTCACGCTGTATTTCGTATTGGCCCACGCCAGGCTCTCCGCATCGGGGGTCAGCCCCTCGAACGCGGCGGCAGGAGCCACACGCCACCCCGCCGGGCAGGGATCGTAGAGGCTTTTGGCCGTGCCGGGAGCACTCCACAAGGCATCGGAACCCGCACTCCACAACCAGTCATACCCCGACTCCTCGACCCCCGTGATGAAAGTCAGCGGATTGAGCCGGGCATACTCGACCGTTCCGGTTGCGGCATCCGAAGCCACCGGCGTGGCGGTCACGCTCGAATTGCTGCCGTTGTACATCGTGGCAGCCGTACCGTTGGAGAAGTTGTAGGCTCCCGGGCCGATGAAGGGGTCCTTGCGGCCCCACTGGTAATAGAGCCCGTAGGAAGCAAGGATCTCCTCGTTCGACGCATTGGACGACGCGAGGGCCCCGAGGTTGCGGTCCATCATCGTATAGCCGTTGAACGAACGCTGGTTTGCAGCGTCCGACGGGTCGTAATCCGCGACCCAGACGTGCCAGCTCCAGAGCAGCGTCCCGGCGGCATCGTAGGCGCCGATCAGGGCATTTCCCGACTTGACCTTCGTCTCGTCGTCGCTGTCCGCGCCCACGTAGAACGAAGCCTTTCCGTTCTGCAGCGTCAGGTACTGGATCAGGTTCGAAGCGCTCTGCCAGATGACACCCACCGACGCCGTTGCGAGCGATGTTCCGTTGCTGCGATGTTCGACATCGAGCAGGTAGTTGGTTTCCTTCTTGTTGGCGATGTAGCTGTTGGCCGCCTCCGAGGAGAAGTCCTTGCGGCCGACCACCCCGACGAAGAGCGAGGCCGAGCCCGAAGCACCGCCGCCGCCCGTACCGCTCAGGGTCACCGTGCCGGTTTTGGCCTCTCCCCCGTCGAACGACGAGGGCGGCGTCACCCGGACGGTTTGCGTCGCGGCATCCACCGTCACGTCATCCCACCCGGTGGGTTTGCTGGAGACCGTGAAACTGTTGAGATTCGAGGCCGTGAAGTGGACCGACACCGAAGCCGTCTCGCCCTGCGTGAAGAAGACGGCGGGCGAATCGAAGGCGAGCGAACCGGTCACATCGTCGTCGCCGCACGAGATGAAAAGGGCGGCGGCAAGAACCGAGCACCACCCAGCGAATCTTTTCATATCCATCGTGTATTACTGAATTTCAATTCCAAAAACCGTTGCAAAGATACCAAAAAGCGGGACAATTCCTATAACGTACTTTCGAATTTTGCATTCGGGAACAATTATTGCCGCTTCTTTCCTAACGAATTATAAACGCATATAGTATGTCCGACGGGAAAATTGAAACGGGAAGCCACCGGGCCGAGGAGCGCTTCTCGATCACGGTGTGTGAAAAGGGCCCCTATCTGGTCTACGGTCGTCCGCCCCTGGCCACGCAGTTCATCATGCCCAACGCGGAGAACGAAAGCTGGGATTTCCAGCAGGGACGCAGCTATCCGACGGAGGCGGAACCCACGGCACTCTGCCGGTGCGGGGCCTCGAAACGCAAACCCTACTGCGACGGGAGCCACGCCTCGGCGGAGTGGGATCCGGCGCTCACGGCCCCGGACGAGGCGTTGCTCGACCGTGCGGAGAAGATCCGCGGCGAGACGCTCATGCTGACCGACCATGCGCAGTATTGCGTTTTCGCACGCTTCTGCCACCCGGCGGGGGATGCGTGGACGCTCACCGAGCACTCCGACGACCCGACATCGCGGCGCCTGGCCATCCGGGAAGCGTCGATGTGCCCCGGCGGGCGGCTGACAGCCTGGGACCCCACCTCGGGGAAACCCTACGAATTCCGTTTCGAGCCCAGTCTGGGGTTGATCGAGGACCCGGCAATCGGTTGCAGCGGGGGAGTCTGGGTCCGGGGCGGGATCCCCCTGCGGCGCGAGGACGGACACTCCTACGAGATCCGCAACCGCATGGTGCTGTGCCGCTGCGGGCAGTCGGCCAACAAACCCTACTGCGACGGCACCCACGCCGCCGTCAAGTGGCAGGACGGGCTTGACAGCACCCCTGCGGCCGAAACGCGGCCCGAAGAGGCCTGCGAAGAGGCCTACTGAGCGGCGTGCGTGCGGAAATAACGCTCGAAGAAGACCAGTTGCGAGGGGAGCGAGATCGACCAGTAGGCCGAATTGTGCGCACCGGGCCGCACCTGGAAATCGTGCCCGACACCCTGTTTGAGGAGTTTGTCGTGCAGGTTCAGGTTCACCTGGTAGAAGAAGTCCTCGTAACCGCAGTCGAAGATCAGCGCCAGTTCTCCGTTTTTCAGGCTGCCGACCTGTTCGATGACCGTATGGGCATCCCACCGTTCGGGGTTCTCGTCGCGCTCGCCCAACTGATTCTTCATGTGCCACGAATCGGGGAAGGGCCGGATATCCACACCCCCGGAGGTCGATCCTGCAGCCCCGAAGCGGTCCTTGTGGTGCAGGGCCACCCACAGGGCGCCGTGTCCGCCCATGCTCAGGCCCGTGATGGCGCGCCCCTCGCGGGCGGGGATCGTCGGGTAGCGGGCATCCACCCAGTCGACGAGCTCCGTCGAGACAAAGGTCTCGAACTGCGACCGGGGATCGAGCGGGCTGTCCCAGTACCAGCTGTTTTCACCGTCGGGGCAGACGAAGATCAGCCCCAGGCGGTCGGCAAACGAGCCCAGATCGCAGATCCCGAGCCACGAAAGGTAAGAACCGCCATGTCCGTGCAACAGGTAGAGCGCCGGGAAACGCCGCGCCCCGGCTGTGGAGTCGTCGGCAGCAGCGGCAGCCGCATCGGGAACAACCACAACGGCCGGAATGTCGCGCTGCATCTTGGGACTGAAGACCGCCACGGTATCGATCCGTGCGGCAAAAGCGGCCACGTTCAGCCACAGAAAAAACAGCAGAAAAGGAATCTTCTTCATCGTTTCGTTTTTTTTCGAGATTTTTCGGGAATTTTCGGGGAATCCGGAAGTTTTCGGGAAAACCGGAAGTTTTCGGAGTGTCCGGAAGTTTTCGGGAAATCCGGAAGCCCGGGAGTTTTCGGGGTGTCCGGAAGTTTTCGGGAAATCCGGAAGCCCGGGAGTTTTCGGGGTGTCCGGGAGTTTTCGGGAAATCCGGAAGCCCGGGAGTTTTCGGGATGTCCGGGAGTTTTCGGGA